>CAZIFK010000018.1:0-37761 GCA_964538995.1 uncultured bacterium | reverse complement strand
CCCATAAAACTCTTCCTTTGAATACAATCGTTCGTGTGACTAATATGGAAAATGACAAAAGTATCATTATACGCATCAATGATCGGGGTCCTTATGTGGCTGGAAGAATTTTAGATTGTTCATATGGAGCAGCATTAAAATTAGGGTTTTTAGCGCAAGGAACGACGAAGGTGAAAATTGAGATTATTGAAATTGGCGATAATAAATACATGAAGCATAAAGAAGATTGATGGGAAATGGAAGATGGAGTATGGAAGATGATGGTAAAAGTAAACATGATAGGTAACTGGTGAGTGGTCATAAGAAAAGGAATGAAATAAAATAATGTCTAAATATTATTTAATAGTGAATCCCCATGGTGGTTTGAAAAAAGGATTGAGTATTCTTGAACAGGTTAGACCCATATTTGAAGGCGCCGGCGCTGAACTTACCATTCTAGAAACCCAATACGCAGGACATGCAAGAAATATGGCACGCACTGAAAATTTTGATGGATACGATGGTTTTTGTGCCATAGGCGGAGACGGCACGATGCATGAAATAATTAATGGAATGATGAATAGGGAAGATGGTCAGCAACTGCCCATCGGTCTTATTACGGGAGGGACGGGAAATTCTTTTATGCATGACCTGGATTGCCTGGATCCGGTAAATGCTGCCAAACGGATTATTACGAATCGCAAAAGACCCATTGATATTTCCAAAGTGAATGCCAATGGTGAAACATTGTATGCTTTCAATATCGTTGGTTGGGGGATGCCGACTGAAATCAATATCCTTGCTGAAAAATTGCGATGGTTTGGCGGACAACGATATAACGTGGCAACCTTAGTCGAAATCTTTGCGTTTCGTCAACGGCTGGCTACATTAGTGATTGAAGGGAATCGAACTGTCGGCGATTTTGGATTTATACTTGGTTGCAATACTATTCATACAGGTAAAGGAATGAAAATGGCACCCTTGGCGCAATTGAATGATGGATATATAGATTTAATTGTTGTTCATAAACCCAGTCGCTGGAAATTACTAAAAATGTTTCCGAAAGTCTTTTCCGGCAAACATATTGCCGATCCAATTGTCGAATACCATCAGGTGAAAACATTTTCTGTCATACCAAAAGAAGAACATCTTCTGAATATCGATGGCGAATTACTGGGAAACACTCCAATTGATGTGGAAGTTTTACCATCAGCGATAAATGTTCTTGTCTGATTAGTGAGCAATGGCTGGATTGAATTCGTATTAAATCAACTACACAAACAAACTTTAAAATATAATAATGTCAGAAAAAACTAAAAAAGGAAGAACGCTCATTAATGCTTTAGGTATCCCCGGATTGCTATTTATCATCTGGCTGGGTGGAATATTTTTTACTATTTTAATGTCAGTTGTTATAGTTCTAGCATTAAAAGAATTTTATGGGATTTATAAAGAAAAAGGTATTAATGCATCACTACCATTGGGGTTGGTCGGAGCATCATTTTTCATCTGGTATTATCACACTGAACCATACATTAATATGTTTACATTTTTACAGGTAGCAATTGTATTCACGTTACTTTCGCTGGTGATTGAATTGTTTTCTAAAAATGATAATCCTGCTTCAAATTTGTCATACACACTGTTTGGCATATTCTATATACCTATGCTTCTTGGTTCACTTATTGCTATTCGACAAATGGATGTCACATATTCGACCCATTTTACATTTGCTATATTTTTATCTGTCTGGCTTTGTGATTCCGCAGCATTCGGATTTGGAATAAAATGGGGTAAGAAAAAAATACTCCCTAGAATCAGTCCCAAAAAATCATGGATTGGTAGTATAGCCGGTTTTGTTAGCGTTATCATTTTTTTTCATATTATATCTTATTTCAACCTTCCATCATCGAATTTTTCAATTCAGGATGTATTCATTTTTTCAATTATATCGGGAATTTTTGGACAATTAGGTGATTTTACCGAATCCATGTTCAAGCGCGATATCGGAATTAAAGACTCAAGTACGTTCCTCTTGGGACACGGGGGAGTTTTAGATCGTTTTGATTCCTTGATTTTCGTCGCTCCTTTATCCTACTTTTACCTGCTTATTTAATCCCTTTTTAACTATTTATAAATAATAATCCCATGGAATTAAGATCAATACTGGCAACGGATTGCGGCAGCACGACTACCAAAGCAATTTTGATAGAAAAAATTGACGGTGAATATCGGCTGGCGGTTCGCGGCGAAGCACCTACAACTGTGGAAGCTCCATTCGAAGATGTAACAAAAGGGGTTTTAAACGCTGTCATGGAAGTAGAAGAATTAACCGGAAGAAAATTATTGGATGGTGATAACATTATTACTCCGCGTAATGGTGATGAAGGTGTGGATATTTATTTTTCCACTAGTTCAGCCGGGGGCGGATTACAAATGATGGTTGCCGGGGTAGTCAAAGGTATGACCGGCGAATCGGCAGAACGGGCTGCTTTGGGAGCCGGTTCGATTGTAATGGATGTTTTGGCGTCAAACGATGGCCGTAAACCCCATGAAAAAATCACCCGCATTCGACAGCTGCGTCCTGATATGATTTTGCTTTCGGGGGGCATCGATGGCGGGACAACCAAGCATGTGGTTGAATTAGCTGAAATTTTAGCAGCCGCCAACCCAAAACCTCGTTTGGGACAAAATTTTAAATTGCCTGTGATTTACGCTGGTAATAAAAACGCGACGGATAAAATCGTAGAAACACTTGGTGAAATTACCGATTTAGATTTAACTGAAAATATACGTCCTGTTTTAGAGCGGGAAAATCTCAAGCCATCCCGGGATAAAATTCACGATCTTTTTATGGAACACGTCATGCAGCAAGCTCCCGGATATAAAAAATTGATGTCATGGACGGATGCGCCTATTATGCCCACACCAGGTGCGGTGGGTGCATTAATTGAAATGGTGGCACAGAAAGAAAATATTTCCGTCGTGGGAGTAGATATTGGTGGAGCGACTACTGACATTTTTTCCGTATTTCAAAAACAGTTTAATCGGACTGTAAGCGCAAATTTGGGAATGAGCTATTCCATTTGCAATGTATTGGTAGAAGCTGGATTGAAAAATGTACTACGCTGGGTACCTTTTGATATTGATGAAAAGGAATTGACTAATCGTATTGGCAATAAAATGATTCGCCCAACCACCGTTCCCCAAAGTTTGGAAGAATTGGTCATCGAGCAGGCAATTGCCCGGGAAGCATTACGATTATCTTTTATACAGCATAAGTCATTTGCAGTGAACTTGAAAGGCGTTCAGAAAGAAAGAACCATTTCCGATGCCTTTGAACAAACAGATTCGGGTGAATCACTTGTGGATATGATGGAATTGGATTTAATGGTTGGTTCCGGTGGTGTACTTTCCCATGCTCCTCGCCGTGAACAATCGGCACGTATGCTCATTGATAGCTTCCTTCCGGAAGGAATTACGCAGTTAGCTGTGGATTCCATTTTTATGATGCCCCAACTTGGTGTCATGGCAAATATCGAGAATGAAGATTTAGCGGAAGAGGCACGAAAGGCAGCTGTTGAAGTATTTGAAAAAGATTGCTTAATTCGTTTGGGAACTTGTCTTGCACCGGTTGGAACTGCAAAGTCAGGAGCAACCGTTTTAACAGCAGAACTAATGTTACCCGGTGGCACCGTTGAAAGATACGAAATCAAATTTGGTGATATTGTCAGAATTGAAGTACCCTATGAACCTGTTAAAGCAAAACTGACTCCCGGAAAAGGGATGGATATCGGCGCCGGAAAAAACGAATCAATCGAAACCACTATTTACGGTGGTGTGGTCGGAATAATACTGGATGGACGCGGCCGTCCCATGACGATACCCACTGATCCGCAGCAAAGAATTTCTGATTTGACGAAATGGTCGGCGGCGGTCAATGAATATCCAGAATTAAAGGTTTAACATGGCACACTCATATACTCCCGGACTAAAAGTATTACACGAAACAATAATCAATAAAGAACGTCGCTTGCCGCTTAAAGGCACTGTAACTGTTGAAAAAGGAAAGTCCGTCACGCCCGACGATATCGTAGCGAAAACAGATTTACCCGGCAATGTGCAAATGGTTAATGTGGCAAATCAACTAAATATTGATGCGATTGATGTTAATGATGCAATGATTGCCAAAGAAGGTACAGCGGTTAGTAAAGATGAAATGATTGCCGAAACGAAGGGTCTATTTGGGTTATTCAAATCTAATGTTACTGCCCCGGTCGATGGCACAATAGAAGTGATTTCAGATACAACAGGGCAAGTGGTTATCAGAGAAGCTCCTATTCCTGTTGAAATTGATGCTTACATGAAGGGTACTGTAAAAGACGTAATCCCTGAAGAAGGTGTTATTATTGAATCAAAGGGTGTTTTCATTCAGGGCATTTTTGGTATCGGTGGTGAAAGCAGGGGAGACTTGGCTGTTTGTGTAGACAACCGGGAAGATGAAATCACTGATGACATTATTACTTCTGAATTAGCGGGAAAAATTATTGTGGGCGGTTCGTTTATCAGTTTGAGCGCTTATAAAAAAGCAATTCAAATGAAAGTCGCTGGAGTGGTTGTAGGTGGATTTAATTATTATGATTTAGAAGACATTTTGGGATACATATTAGGTGTTGCCATAACCGGGTCCGAGGATTTGGTCACATCTTTAATTCTTACAGAAGGATACGGCAAAATTCGAATGGGACATCGAACCTTTGAATTATTAAAAGAACATCAAGGAAAATTTGCATCTGTGAATGGTTCAACCCAAATCCGTGCGGGTGTCATTCGTCCGGAAATTGTCATTCCGCTCTCCAAAGATGAACTTAAGGGTGACCATAAAGACGCCGACGCATCTGAAGGTATTCAAGCCGGAAGTCTCGTTCGTGTGATCCGGGCACCTTATTTTGGCAGAATGGGAACAGTAGTAGATCTTCCATCGGAATTGAGAAAAATGGAATCAGAAACAATGGTGCGTGTAGCTATCATTGATATTAATGGGGAAAATATTGAAATTCCCAGGGCAAATCTGGAAATGGTGGAAACGGATTAATGCGGATTAGGAAAATGGAAAATAAAAAATTAAATGTTTTAGACTTCATCATGACCCAAATCGTGTTAAAGTGGATAGAAGTTTAAAATGAAATCCCAATTCTATGGCCCAAACTCTTCTACTAATCTTAATCCTAATCCTGATTTAACTGCCTTATCAAATTCCGATAGGGATTTTATAACACGATTGGCAAAACGAATTCAAAAATCCGGATTTGTAACACCGGCTATATTATTTTTGGAAATGACAAAACCTTTGGCATTATTAGGGAGTCATGCCATGGTATTTTTCGGTCCAATCGTCAATTCATTTATTAAAGCGGATGGTTATTATCGCGCCGCAGAACTTTTTGAAGAACCGGACACTGTAGAATTTCTATTATGTGAAATTGAGCGTCTGGATAAAGAAGACTCCGAAATGGAAGGAGAACCAAGTGAAAGATAAACAATTTTGGCTGGTAACAGGAGGGTTTGCCCTTGTATTCCTGATTTATTGGTTTGCAGGACACCCACTTTTCAATGCAGATCGTATTGTCATGTTCTTAGCTATCATCACCATTGGAGCAACATTGCTTTATAATATTCGTATAGCAGAAAGGGGAGAGACATTTTATTTAAGACCCATCCCCGGTTTGAAAGCAGTTGAAGAAGCCGTTGGCAGATCTACAGAAATGGGCAAACCTGTTTTATACATCCCGGGAATTATGGACATGGACCAAGTAGAAACGGTAGCGGGTGTTATTGTCCTGGGTTATGTTGCAAAAATGACAGCCAGATATGAAACGAGTTTAAATGTACCCGTTTCACGATCTATCGTTATGAAGGCAGCTCGTGAATCCTGCCGTGAATCGTATATGCTGGAAGGCCGGCCGGATATGTTTCATGATGACATGGTTCATTATTTGACCGATGACCAGTTTGCCTATGCCGCCGGTGTAAATGGAATTATGGTTCGTGAAAAACCTGCCGCCTGTTTGTATATGGGTAAATTTTATGCGGAATCATTGATTCTGGCTGAAACGGGTAACTCCATCGGCGCGATTCAAATCGCCGGAACGGCATCGCAGGCACAGATTCCCTTCTTTGTAACGGCGTGTGATTATACTCTTATCGGTGAAGAATTCTTCGCCGCCAGCGCCTACCTTTCGCAAAAACCCGAGCTTATTGGCGGCGTGAGAGGACAGGATATGATTAAAATCGGTGTTATTACTGTCATTATTCTGGCCACTGTTTTGCGATTCCTTTATGAAACGTGGGGAATCGGTTTTGATGTTGTTAAACTTTTAACGGTTCAGTAGGAGATCGCTATGATTTGGAAAAGACAAATCCCCATATTTATTGTTGCTTTGGTGGGAGCTATTACGCTGTTTGGATGGTTTGTAGATCAGCCATATATCGAAGCTTTCGTTGACGATGATGCAACACAATGGTATGATATTTTAGCAAGTTTTGCGATTATTTTAGGCGCCCTGAACCTGATGAAACTGCAAATACAAAAAGTGGCTCGAAAGAAAACAGGGTGGCCTTATAGCCTGGTTGCTATCGGAGGTTTCATTTTTGCAATAATAGCCGGATTTTTTGTGAAAGGAGTTAGTGATTCCGTCGCCCAGTGGGGTGCTCACGTAACAACGGAAGGAACGCTTTTTAAATGGATGTTCGATTATATGTTTACACCCATGTCGGCAACTATGTTTTCACTCTTGGCATTTTTTGTGGCTTCTGCTTCTTACCGCGCTTTCCGTATTCGGAATTTTGAGGCGACATTATTACTGGTAGCGGGAATCATCATTATGGTGGGCAGGGTACCCATCGGCAGTATGGTTTCTTCATGGTTTATCATGTATATTTTGGTTTTGGCTTTGGGCATCGGTGTTAACTCCTGGAAAAAAGATAAAATGCTCACATTCGGTGTTGTTGGGGGCGGAATAGCGATTGTTACGATTGCAGGAATGTTGACCGGCTGGCCATTAGATCAACCCGGAATCTTCTATCTGCCTGTTCTACAGGAATGGATCTATTTTTATCCAAATGTAGCTGGAGCTCGGGCAATTATGATTGGAATCGGATTGGGAATTTTCGCTACATCCATTCGGTATATCCTTGGACTTGAAAAATCGTATATTGGAGAATGATCACATGAAAGGATTAACAGATTTTATATTAAAAATAGGTCAAGTAGACAGACGGTGGATATTTTTGGTACTTGCCGTGGTCGTGTTTATTCCTATCTTAATTCCAATCGGTATGCCTATCCGGGCTACGGTTACGACAAAAGTGGTTTATGATGCAATTGAAAACCTGCCTCCGAATTCGAAAGTACTGGTTTCCATAGAATACAGTCCCAGCACCAAGCCGGAAAATCACCCAATGACCATCAGCATATTGAGGCACTTATTCAGAAATAATCAAAAGGTGTTTATAACCTGTTTATGGCCCGATGGTCAGTTCATGGCACAAGATGCCATACAGCAAGTAGCCATTGAAGAATTTGGCAAGGTGTATGGCGAGGATTATGTGTTTCTAGGCTTCCGGCCTGGGAATGAAGCTGTCATTAAGGGAATTGTGAGCAATATTCGCAAATTATACACCGTAGACGTTTACCAGACAAAAATTGATGAAATTCCATTGATGGATGGAATAAATAAATTTAGTGACTTTGCTTATTTATTCTCATCCTCTGCCGGATATCCGGGTACAGTCGAATGGGTACAGTATGCAGCTGACCCGACCGGTGTGCCTATGAGTTCAGGTGTAACATCCATTCAGGTCAATGAAGTGATGCCTTATGTGCAATCCGGACAAATAAATGGTTTATTAGCCGGGATGCCGGGAGCTGCAGAATATGAGGCATTGATTGGTCAAAAGGGGTCTGCCACAAGCGGAATGGATGCGCAATCCGTCGCCCATCTGGTTATTGTATTATTCATCATTTTAGGGAATGCAGCCTTTTTTATAGAACGCAAGCGTTCCAAGAAATATTAAGGAGACAGAATTATGAGCAGCACAGCTATACTTGGTGCATGGATTGCAGTCTTTCTAACTTTTGGGATTTTTTCCTATTTGTACAAGGATAATCCTTTTTACAAAATAGCAGAACATCTTTTTGTGGGAGTGTCAGCAGGATATTGGACATCCATTTTCTTCTGGACCCAAATTCAACCAAACTTGTTTGGCCGCCTATGGCCAGCTTCAGAATACAGCGCTGATTCATTCTGGTATAAGATTTATAACGGTTTAGGCTTTTTCTCATCGTCTATTTTTCCCGAAGGTGGAATTGATAAAGGTCACGATATGTATTTGATCTACCTTATTCCTTTTGCTTTAGGTATAATGATGCTATTAAGTCTTATACCAAGAATTAGTTGGTTTGCCAGGTGGGGAATTGCCTACACAGTGGGAATGGCTGCCGGTTTACGCGCTTATGGTTATCTGAATTCCAATGTTATCGGTCAAATTAAAGGAACAGTTGCGAATTTAGGTGACCCGAATATGCCATTTTGGAGTTTGACTTCCCCATCTATATTCAATAGTATCGTGATTATAGTCGGTACGCTTACCGGTTTAATATATTTCTATTTTTCCAAAGAACACAAAGGCATGTTAGGTAAAATATCCAAAGTGGGGATTTACTTTCTTATGATCAGTTTTGGCGCCTCTTTTGGATTTGCGGTCATGGGTCGTATTTCTCTGCTCATCGGCAGATTTGTGGATTTGATTAAATATTCCGGAAGTCAATTCCATCATGCAACAATATGGGTTCTGGTGGTCATGATTATCATATTGGGTTACGATGCCTATAGAGGTCGCGGTAAAAATACACCAGTGAGCGAGGATGCCGTTCGATAATTATGTAAAACCTCTTACATTTGACGATTATCACCTTTAGAAGGTGGGATTTAGATAATTTGTTTTGTCCAATATCATTTTTCCTACCTTCTAAAGGTAGGTTCTTTGAGAATGTTGATGATGGAAGCCTGGTTACGATTATGGATCAGGCTTCTTTATTTATCGAACCTCTTTCATCTATGCGATGCTCTGACAACCTTTAATATTCAAATGAGTCAAAGAAATTATAATATTCAGTTTAAAGGAAAATAACAATGCAGAAAATTATTCTATCAATGTTTATTACCATATCAATAATCCTGGGAGAAAATCAATATTTTCAGCAGGAAGTTGCGTACGATATATCCGTTACATTGGATGATTCCGCTCACACGCTTACGGCGTTTGAAAAACTCGATTACATCAATCATTCGCCAGACACACTGAATTATATCTGGTTTCATTTATGGCCTAATGCTTATAAAAACGATGAAACCGCTTTCGCAAAACAGATGATTACCAATAACTCAACCAGGTTTCATTATTCAAAGGATGAAAAGAGGGGATTTATCGATAGTCTCGATTTTCGCATCGATGGGGTGCAACTGAAATGGGAGTTTCACCCAGAATGGATTGATGTTGCGAAAGTGTATCTTCCGTCGGTTCTTCTACCCGGAGGAAACGTTACTATCGAAACACCATTTTATGTGAAGCTTCCCGAGGTTTTCAGCCGTCTGGGCCATTCGGGAAAACATTATGAAATTACTCAATGGTATCCTAAACCTGCTGTGTATGACTCCGATGGTTGGCATCCAATGCCTTATTTGAATATGGGAGAATTTTTTAGTGAATTCGGAACATTTGATGTGAAAATTACCCTTCCGAAAGAATATAGAATCATGGCAACCGGTGATATTGTAAATGGAGAAAGTGAAATTGCATGGCTGGATTCGTTGGCTCTTGAAGGAGAAGCACTCCATGAGTTGGATAAAAAAGCATTTAAAAAGAAAATTAAAGAACTAAAATCCGGAGGTAAGAGTACAGACAAATTTTCATTTCAATCTATCTTCGATAAAAAAGAAGAAGATCGATCTGAACAAGAATTTAAAACAGTTCATTTCCATCAGGAAAATGTCCATGATTTTGCATGGTTTGCAGATAAAAAATGGATTGTTCGAAAAGGAGAATTATGGCTAACCGATTCCACGCGCAAGGTGACGCTCTGGAGCATGTATCTTCCAAAAAATGCTGAACTGTGGGAAAACTCCATTGAGTACAGTCACGATGCTGGTTATTGGTACAGCCGTTTTTATGGGGATTATCCATATAACCATATCACGGCAGTGGATGGTGATATGTCTGCCGGCGGTGGCATGGAGTATCCAAACATTACCGTTATTTCCAGTGGCGGATCGAAAGATTTGCTTGAATTCGTCATTATGCACGAAGTAGGGCATAACTGGTTTTATGGTATTTTGGGTTCAAACGAGCGGGATCACGCATTTCTGGATGAAGGGTTGAACACGTATGCCACTATCAGATACTGGGAAAAGAAATATCCGGAGAAAAACGGGCAAATAATTGTTCAAGATTTTATACAAAATAAATTGAAGATTGCTCATAATCTCGATTTCCGATGGGTGATGGGATATCTCAGCTATCAGTCCCGGGCAGTGAAAGGGGACGACCAACCCATTGATATACTTTCACAGGAATTTTACCAAGGTAATTACGGTTCAATTGTCTACGGTAAAACAGGCATTTATACTCGGTTTCTTCATAGTTACCTCGGGGAACAGAAGATGGATGAAATAATGCAAGATTTTTACGAAACATGGAAATTTCGACATCCTTCACCTGATGATTTCAAAGCTTCTTTTACTAAACATGTCGATAAGGATTTGAGCTGGTTTTTTGATGATGTCATTAATGATACAAAGGTTGCCGACTATGGAGTTAGAGAATTGAAAGAAAATACGGTTCTCATCGAAAATTTGGGTACAATGTCTCCACCCGTCGAATTGGCATTTTACAATAATGATAATGTAGAAATTAAGAGAATATGGCTTGAAGGATTTGAAGGAAATAAACAGGTATCATTAGCTGAAGGGACTCGGAGAGTCGTAATTGATCCTGACAACTATATGCCGGATATCTCCAGAATGAATAATGCAACTTCCAGACACATTAAAACGCATTTTGTTTTTGATCAACCAGTTTTATATGATAATGACATAAATATTCTTCCCTGGTTTAAATGGTCAGCATATAACGGTTTATCTCCCGGATTAAGTCTGTATTCAGGCTTCGCACCAGGTTATCCCTACGGAATTTCGGTTTTACCGGTTTGGGATTTTGAAAACGAAAAAATTACCGGTTCCATAACTGCAACGCACTCTTTTTACCAAAAGATGGGTTTTCGCTCTTCCACAATCCGCAGCAATATTTCAAGATATGAAGGTAGAACTGGCGGTATGATAAAATTCAGTGGATTATTGCGAAAACCGATTGTTTCTACGCCATCGACAACTTTATCAGCCAAACTCTTTTATCACGATATCGATTCTGCAGCTGTGAACTCGGTTTACTATACATCAGGGACAATTACAACATTGCAATTATCAGGTAATTATCAACATCGAGTAAATCCATTTTTGAGATATTCAGCCGGTGTTAATGCAACCGCAGGAAACCATAATTCGTCATTTTCAGTTCTTTCCTTTTCAGGAAAAGTTAGATGGCGATATAAGGAGAAATTAACGGTTAATGCAAGAGCATGGATTGGCAGCGTTTTATCCGCCGATGCCATTCCGAACCAGTATAAAATTTGGATGAGCGGTGGGGTAGATGCAGATTTTGAAAACAGTTATGTTTTTAATCGAACAGATAATGATGGAGATTCAAAAGGCAGCAAATATGATGTTTATGACGAACAGTATTTGCAATCGGGTCCGGCTTTGCGGGGTGCTGTATTCGAAGCGTCTGAAGAAACTGTATGGGGATTGAATATTGATCACACATTACCCTATTTACCGGTTGAATTATTTCTGGATATAGCGGGAGCAACTGATCTAAAACAATCATATTCTGATTTTGGATTTAAAATGAAATTGGGAATTCTCATTATTTATCTTCCAGTTTATCAGAGCTGGGAAGACGAAGATAATATGATAACAGATTTTGATTGGTTAATTTCAAGAGCAAGGTTTGAATTTTCCATTCCCATGGTTGGGTTTGGGGGTTGATTCATATTTTGAAAGGACGGTCACGGGGAACCGCCCGAACGAACACGTAGGGGATGGTCCCCGTGCCATTCCAAAAGGAGGTGCCATTCCTGATGAGATTGATCCTGCAAAATTATCATTACCCGACGTTATGAGTCGGTTTAGATCCATGCTGGATTGGCTAAAATCCAGTGTCCGGTTTGGATTATCCCTCCCGAATATTCGTATTGGGGCCTAATTCAACGAATATGAAGATTAAAGCAATCATAACAGGGTCAACAGGCATGGTAGGGGAAGGTGTGCTCCACGAATGCCTTAACCACCCGGATATAGAGTCTGTTTTAGTAATCAATCGAAGAAGTTGCAATGTACATCACGCAAAGCTTAAAGAAATTATTCACGATGATTTTTCAGATTTCAGTAGTATAGAAAATGAATTATCAGGATACAACGCAGCATTTTTATGCATGGGAGTTTCTTCAGCCGGTATGAGAGAGGATAAGTACAGTCATCTTACGTATGATTTGACCATGGCATTAGCTCGACCACTTTCAAAATTAAATCCCGATATGACGGCGTGTTACGTGTCTGGTGCGGGGACTGATTCATCTGAGAAGGGTCGTATCATGTGGGCAAGAGTAAAAGGAAAAACAGAGAATGATTTATTGAAATTACCTTTCAAACAAGCTTATATGTTCCGGCCTGGGTTTATTCGTCCAACCAAAGGATTAAATAATACTTATTTATTTTATAAAATAGTTAATCCGTTATTTCCGGTTTTAAGAATGATATTTCCAAAATATATTTCCACTTTAAAGGAAATTGGATTGGCAATGATTAATACCGTAAATAAGGATTATAATAAGCAAATACTTGAAGTAAGAGATATTGTTAAATTAGCTAAAGAATAATGCTGTAACTGTAGATATTGCTGGCGGTACTTTGGGCGTTGATTCATTGAATGTGGTACATTACCTTCATGATGGGTTATGAAACATGATAAATGAGTTTTAAAAGTTAAATATGAGACAATGAGGAAAAGTTTCAAAAATGGTGGTAATTGCTGTTCGTCGCAATCTGCAGAGTGGACAAGAAAGGCAGCGCACAGCGCACCACATTATGGGGGTAACCAATAAGACACAACCTATTAAATTAATTTTTCATCTATTATGAAAAACAGAAAATGAAAAAAGTAAAAAACAAATTTCTAATGAAATATAATAGAATTATTATTATCATTCTTTCTTTGTTAGGATTTTCAACAGTCTGTGTTCAAACCTACGAATACGGTACCCCATCTGCGGATTTTATAGTTAAAGGAGCTATTCAGTCAGAAGAAAATAATCAGTTAATCCCGAATATTATGGTTGTTTCGAAGTATGATACTATATACAGCGATTATGAGGGAAAATACTACATTAAAAATGATGGTTACTTCCCTTCAGATCAAACATTTTTATTAGAATTTGAAGATATTGATGGACAAGAAAACGGAGAATTTCATTCGTTGGATACCCTTATAGAATTTATAGATCCTGATTTTAGTGGAGGAGACGGAGATTGGTATGAAGGTGAAACTGAAAAAGTATTAAACATTAAGTTGAAGCCTAAAAACTAATGGTTATAAAAATACCATTAAAAAAAAAGATTGCACTAAAATTATACAGTAAGTATAAAAAAAACGAAAGCAAAATACATAATCTAAATTATATTTTCTGGGAATGTACATTAAGATGTAACCTGGGTTGTCTTCATTGTGGAAGTGAATGCAAAACAGATGCTTCGGTTAAGGATATGGCAAAAGAAGATTTTTTGCAAGCTATTGACCAAATAATACCTATTGTAAATCCAAATCAAACATTAATTGTATTTACCGGGGGAGAAGCTTTAGTACGCAAAGATATTGAAGAAGTCGGAATGGAATTATATCGCAGAGGCTTTCCCTGGGGCATAGTAACTAACGGCATGCTCTTAAGTAAGAATCGTCTAAATTTATTATTGAATGCAGGATTGCGCTCTTTAACAATTAGCTTGGACGGTTTAGAAAATTCCCATAATTGGTTAAGAAATGATAAAAATAGTTTTAAGAAAGCCATATCTGCGATAAAACTATTACCTTCAACTTCTGATTTAAAATACGATGTAGTTACGTGTGTAAATCAAAAAAACATAACAGAATTGTCTCAAATTCGAGATTTATTAATTAGTCTTGGAATAAAAGAATGGAGAATTTTTACAATTTTTCCAATTGGAAGGGCAAAAAATCATAGTGAATTACAATTAAATCCGATTCAGTTCAAATCACTATTTGATTTTATAAAAAATATAAGAAAAGAAAGAAATATAAACCTGAATTATGGTTGTGAAGGCTTTTTGGGTAATTATGAAGGAGAAGTTCGTGATAATTTTTTCTTTTGTCGTGCAGGAATAAATGCAGGTTCAATACTAGCAAATGGTTCAATTTCAGCCTGTCCGAACTTGAGGGATAATTTTATTCAAGGAAATATCTACAATGACAGTTTTGCGGATGTTTGGCAAAACAAGTATGAAGTTTATCGAGATAGAAGCTGGACAAAGACAGGAATATGTTCTGATTGCGATTTTTATAAATATTGCGAGGGAAATGGAATGCATCTTAGGAACGAAAAAGGAGATATTTTATTTTGTCATTTGAAAAGAATTGAAGAGGGAGAAAAGAATGCCAACCGCCAACACTCAGTATAGCAAAAAGTGGTGAAGTGCAAGTTTGAGGCGGTTTTAGTCTGCTACTACCGTTGAGACACCCAAGCATATTTATATCGTTCATAATTTTTTCGTAATTTGAACGCCATGACAAGTAAACAAGAAATAAATCGGCAACTGCTCTTATGGCGGGACCGTTACGTACCGCTTTTTGGTGTTCGTTTAAGATAAAGAACAAGAAAATAAAAACTGGCAACTGCAAAGCAAAACCAGGCTTCCCATGCAAACATCCGGCGTATCAACATATCTGTGACAGGGTCTGTTGTAAGCATGCGTAAACCTCCATATAATCCACCAATAATAAAGTTCAGAAAAACAGTTGCATGAATCCAACATGCCCATTTGGGGTCACCTATTTTTCGTTTCCAAAGACCAACTCCGATCATCAGTAAAAATATGACATATAACCCAAACTTGGCTGATTCTACAAAAGGTGTATAAAACGGTTGCATATCCATAAATAACTCCTCTTAATTGTAACGAATTATTCTGTCTTTTGCGAAAATCTAGAAAAGGTTATAAGTCTACGGAAAAGGAATAAAAGTGGAATAAATAAAACTCCGATTATCCCATAACCAATGGGATGAGCAGACCACGCTCCGGAAGCAAGAGTACCCATAGCAAATACCAATGCTGTAGCTATTGTACCGGAAAGAGCGATTAAGCCGATTGTTGGGAACCAGGGTTTCTCATTGATAACACCGAAGATAAAAATAAAAGACAAAACAATAATCAAAGCATCGGTATAACCCATAGCCAGTAGAAACCAATTCGCTTGTTGAGTCCAACCACCATCGGGAGGCAAAGCTGGAAAACCAATGGTATGATCTGAAAGATAGTTCCATCCTGCTCGTAAAAGTGAAAGTAAGTGCAGGAATTGTAAAACACCCAAATAATAAATCAATGAATTAAATGTTTTTCCATAAGATCTATTCATATTAACACTTCGGTAATTTCGTCTTATTTAATGGAGTTGGTCGATAATATTAAATTATTGGAAAGGCCAGAAGATCGGGATGAATATTATTGCCAGGATCCATAACATGATACCTAACGGTAAACCAACTTTAATATAGTCGGTAAATTTATAGCCCCCGGGACCGTAAACCATCAAGTTGGTCTGGTATCCTACCGGAGTAATGAATGATGCTGATGCAGCAAAACAAATAGCAAAGATAAAGGGTCTGGGATCCAGATTCATTTGTCCTGAAGTTGCAAGAATTATAGGAGTCATGATGATGGCGGTGGCAGCATTCGATGATACTTCTGTTAAAATCATCGTCAGCAGGTAAGTCAATGCTAAAAATATTATCGGTTGAATGGAAGGCTCGAATTTTCCAATAAACATGAACAGAGTTTGACCAAGCCAATCAGCCGTACCACTCGATTGAATGGCATAAGCCAGAGGTATCAATGCTGCGATTAGAATAATGACCTGCCAATGAATGGATTGGTAGGCTTCGTTGGGTGTGATTAGCCTGAATATTAACAATAACACCACTCCAAAAAGAGCGCCGGTGTAAATGGGTAATATCCCGAATGCAGCTAATGAGACTATTGTAATAATTACAATAATGCTCATAAACCAGAACCGCTGTTTTTTTAAGGCTGTTTGTATTTCTTGCAGGATGATGAATTCACCGGTTCGGATCATTTCTATGATTTTCTCCCGAGCACCGAACACCAACAATGTATCAAATGGTTTAATCAGGATGTGAGCAATCTTCCGTCGAAAAATAGCGCCTTCCCTTCGAATCGCCAAGACAAAACCGCCGAACCTCTGCCTGAAATTGATTTCATAAAGAGTTTTTCCCGCCAGACTTCCCTTGTCCGTGATTAGACATTCCACCAGAATGTTGTCTTCCTGCTCTAATTCTTTCTGATCTATTTTCTCATCAGTTAGTAGAGCCACTTTCTCTATTTCTTTCAGACGAACAAAATTATCCAAGGATCCCCGGATAAATAATACATCTTCTTCCTGCAATACAGTATTTCTAATGTTGGTTGTAATGAATTTCCCCCCTCGTGATATTTCCAATACCATGACGTCATAATTCTTATTTATGCCCCTTTCCATACAGGTTTTTCCGACCATGGGAGAATCATTTAAAATCTTTACTTCTGTTAAGAATCCACCCATGTGATAGCTCTTTGTCAAGCTGGATGTAACCGTTCGGGATGGTAACATTCGAATACCGACTAGTAGTACGTAAACCAATCCAACAGTCAGTTTGATTGCCCCAAACTTTGCAAATTCAAACATTCCCAGAGCAGGTAGGTTGGTTTCTTGTATCAAGATTGAGTTTACCAACAGATTTGTGGAGGTTCCGATCAGGGTCATTGTTCCGCCCAATATAGCAGCATAACTTAACGGAATTAGTACCTTGGATGGGCTAATGTTATATTTCTCAGCCAACCGAATTGTAATCGGAATGAAAATGGCGACAACAGCGGTGTTGTTCACTATAGCCGATGCAATCGCGATAGAAACCAAATAGAAAATCAATCCTAAGTATTTATTCCGGCCCACTATTTTATTCAAATACAATATAATATATTCCAGGACACCGGATTTTTGCAGTGCAAAACTGATAACAAATAGCGCTGCAATAGTGATAACAGCCGGATTAGAAAAACCAGATAACCCTTCAACCGGAGTTACAAAACCGGAGAGCATTAGAATACTGAGCACCAGTAAAGCAATAACATCGATCGGCAATACTTCCGTGATGAAAAGAATAAACATTCCAAGAATCAGGATAATAATTAGTGCGATTTCAAAGGTCATATCAGCGCAAGATAAAAATTGAAGATAAGAATACTATTAATAATTTCTCTGATTCAAGTGTCTCATACATGGTATAAAATGCCCTTTTCATCACAACAAATTTCCAGATAATCCCAGAAACAACACTCATGGTCAGCAGGACGAGTAAAAATCCACTAGTAATTATTAGTCGAATGGTCATAATTATATCCCTCAAATTTATCATATCAATTCAAGTATTGCCATATTAATAGGAGCAGGGCAGCGTAGCAATCAAATAAGTAATTAAAAGTGAAATTTCCAAATAAACCTGTTCGGATTTAATTGCCCCTTGATTAAGGCTGTCTTAAATTTTAATTCAAGCTAATTATTGAAACACTAATGACATCGTAAAATGGAACATGCATTACTAAAAGATATCGTCTATATATTTGGGTTATCCATAATCATACTCATTATTTTCCATCGTATTCGAGTTCCATTCATCGTGGGTTATCTACTTACTGGGATTTTAGTGGGACCCTACGGTCTAGCCTTAATAGGAAGTATTTACGAAGTTGAAGTTTTGGCTGAAATCGGAATCGTATTGTTATTATTTACAATCGGTGTAGAATTTTCATTTAAAAACTTGCTGCAGATCAAGCGATCAGTTTTGATTGGGGGTCCTTTACAGGTGCTATTTACTACCATTATCGGTTTTACAATTGGTTTAAGCTTGGATCTGCCTTTAGGTGAATCGATTTTCATAGGATTTCTCTTATCTCTCAGTAGTACCGTTATTGTGCTAAAACTACTCCAAGAAAGGGCAGAGGTAGACAGTCCTCAAGGGCAGACGGCTCTGGGCATTCTAATTTTTCAGGATATCCTCATTGTACCCATGATGTTATTTACACCTCTATTAGCAGAGGATCCAGCTCTTTTGGTAGAATCTCCCTACACAATTGTGGCCAAAGGAATCGGCATTATTATTTTTGCAATTATTCTTGCAAAATGGATTGTACCGAAAATACTGTATTACGTCGTGCGGACTCAAAGCCGTGAACTATTTATTTTAAGTATTATCACAATCTGCTTTTCTGTGGCATGGATTAGCCATAGCGTGGGTCTTTCTCTTGCATTGGGTGCTTTTTTAGCCGGATTGGTCGTTTCTGAGTCTGGGTATAGTCATCATACTCTCGATAATGTTTTGCCTCTTCGTGATGTTTTTACAAGCTTCTTTTTTATCTCTATTGGTATGTTATTGGATATTAAATATTTTTACGAACAACCTGCTCTAATTATTCTGTTTGTTTTAGGTATATTGATCATAAAAACAATAACCGCAGGATTTGCATCATTTTTAATTGGCTTTCCGCTTCGAATTGCGATATTAGTTGGCTTGGCGCTGAGTCAGGTTGGAGAGTTTTCTTTTATTTTAGCAAAAACCGGTCTTATGTATGGATTTCTTTCCGGAGATTTTTTCCAACTGTTTTTATGTATTTCAGTTTTGTCAATGGCAGCAACTCCCTTTGTAATAGCTTTTTCTCCTCATCTCGCTGGTTATCTTATGAAGTTGCCGTTTCCACAGAGGTTTAAATTTGTAACATATCCCCTTATAAAGAGAAAGAAAGTCCACTCCCATAAAGACCACCTAGTGATCATTGGGTATGGTTTCAATGGTAGAAATCTTGCTCAGGCTGCAAAAATGTCTGGAATTCCATATTCAATTATTGAAATGAATCCTGAAATCGTGAGGAAGGCAGATGAAAAGAATGAACCGATCTATTATGGGGATGCAGTTCATGAATCTATCCTTAAGTCATTAAATATTGAGAGAGCAAGAATTGTTGTTGTGGCAATTTCCGACCCGGTTACAACGCGGCGAATTATTAGCACAATCAGGAAAATAAGCCCCAAAACACACATAATTGTACGCTCTCGCTATACCAGGGAATTAAATCCACTTTTTGAATTAGGAGCAAATGAGGTAATTCCTGAGGAGTTTGAAACATCCATTGAAATATTCACAAGAGTTTTAACAAAATATCTGATTCCCCGTGATGAAATTGAAACTTTTATTTCCAATGTACGATCTCAATCTTATGAGATGCTTCGTACACCTTCTAATGTATCGGCAACTTATTCAGATTTGGAACATCATATTCATGACATCAATATTAGTACGTTTAGAATTCATCAAGATTCTCCGATAAGCGGCAAAACCCTTGCTCAAATCGATTTAAGAAGGCAGTACGGGATTTCAGTTGTGGCAATTCAAAGGGACTCAAAGATATTGCCCAACCCGGGTGCAGATATGGTTATTCAGACAAATGATGTGTTGTTTGTTATTGGTTCTTCTGAAAATATAATAAGAGCTACCAACAAATTTGTAGCTTCAAATGAAAGTGATGAGGTATCATGAATACATTTTATTATAGCGGCGTTTTTAGGTGTTTTAATCCCCAAATACGGATATTTATATAGTGTTTAAATATTACTTTCTGATAATTTATTTTTTGTGAAAATTACATTTGATAATCATTGTTTATCAAAAAGGTGAAAACTATGAATCATAAATATTCGTGTGGATTATGGGCATTCGTCATGATGATAAACCTCGGTTGGAGTCAATTCATGCAATCAGAGGATAAATCATCAACGGAACGCTTCATCACAATCGCCCAGTCTGGCGCTGCACCTTACATCAGAGCAGATGCACTTCATAGATTGGGGCATAGCGGCAATGATGATGGCGTAAATGTGGTCGTAAGTGCAACGTCTGATACTGCTTGGATTGTCCGGAAACAAGCTATTATTTCTTTGAAATATTTCTCCTCCCAAAAAGCTGAAAATCGATTACGGGAATTGGCAAATGATGATAATCCCAAAAATCAAATTTTGGCCATAGAAAGTTTATACTTGTCCAAAAAAGACGATCAACTTTCGACTGTTTTACAATTCCTAAAAAGCGATGATCCAACCATCAGAAATATTGCCGCCCAAACGTTTTCTTTTATATCCGAAAAAAGATTCCTTCCTGTGCTAAAAGAAGCGTTGGAAGATGAAACCGACACTAAAGTAATCATGGAACTGAAGAAGGCGATTATCTACATTGAACTACCTGATTAGACAAAGGGAATTACTTCCGATAACCGTATGTATACGAGGAATATTATAATTGAATCCAAGACTGTATTGAGCGAGATGGTTTTTTTTGTATCTATTAAAACACTTTTATATGTTGAGTTTGGAGAAAGGATATATAACTCTATACTCTGAGTGAGCTTTTTTATTTAGAGACTACAATTTAATTCTTGGGAATGGTAATATAGAAAATATTCCCTTTAGGCTTATTAGGTTTTACACCCACCTTGGCATTATGTGCCATAGCAATTCGCTTGACGATGGCTAATCCCAGCCCCTTACCTACTCCGGTTTCATTCTCTAATTGAAATTCTCTTTCAAATATCAATTCCTGTTTGTCTTTGGGTACGGTGGGGCCAAAGTCGATAACATTGATAGTAACAGCGCTTTTAGTTTCTTTGGATTCAAAAATAATTCTTTTCCCATTGGAAGAATATCTTATAGCATTACTAATATAATTTTTAAATACTTCATCTATAATTGGATTAGCCTTGATTAAAATCGTTTTAGCCAATTTAAACTCACATTTCATACCGAATTTATTAAGCTGGGAGGAGAACTCGGTAGTAGCCTTCTTTATAATTTGAGTTAAATCTAAGTCTTCCATTTTTATCTTCTCACCCAAGGATAATTTTGATAGAGTAGTCGCATTTTCAACAACCTTGATCAAGCTTTCACTTGAATCCTTTATAACGCTCACCATCTCATTATTAGGGAATTCATCCATTAATAACTCTGACATACCAGATATCACTCCTGCTGGATTCAGCAGATCATGGGTAATGACATCTAAAAGCAATTCTTTCATCGTGTTAGTTTCAGTTAATTTCTCCGATAGAGATTTATAGGTTTGCTCGGATTGTTTTAATGCTCTTTCGGAATTTTTGCGATCTGTAATATCAGTTGCGATTCCAATATTGGCTATTATGTTACCTGTGTCATCTTTAATGGACGTTGTTGAAAGTTCGATAGGGAACATTGTGCCGTCTTTTTTCATGTTCATCATTTCACCTCTCCAACCATCTTTTTTATCAACGGATCGTCTTGCCTTCGTAACTTTTTTTAAGCTGGAAGAGTCTGTAAGGATATCGGTTGTTTTTCCAAGAATATCCTCTGATCTATACCCGTAAGTTTTTTCAAAGGCTTTATTTATAAAAATGAACTGGTGATCTTGGTTGGTAATACTTACACTTTCGTTCATATTGGCTATCGTTAATCCCAGTATATTTAATTCTGCATGGGCGGTATTAAGTTGCTCTTCTCTTTGCTTCTTCTCGGTAATATCACGTGCCATACCTCGAAAACCACTGGGTTGTCCACTAGGATTAAGAATAAGCGATGCTGACAGTTCCAAAAACAGTTTACGACCGTCCTTAAGAATAATCTCGTAGTCGGTGATTTCAGCCGGTTGTCCCGTCTTGTAAATGAGATTATATACTTTATACATTCTTTCCGCAGTTTCGGGAGTCGTGTAATCCCGATTGTCCATACCTAATATATCTTCCCGGTTAACTCCAGCCAGTTTACAAATAGTATTATTTACATAGGTGAACCTGCCGGAAATATCTAATTCAAAATAACCTTCCTCCATGTTCTCAAGAATGGAGCGGTGTTTTTCTTCGCTTTCTGCTAAAGCCGCTTCAGACTGCTCTCGAAGTAGTGTGGCGCCGATCATATCAGCCGCTGTTTTCAGGGAGCTTTGTGTAGTCACAGACCATTCACGATCCGTCGTGCAATCATCAAATCCGATGAATCCCCACCACTTGTCACTTATTGAAATGGGCGCGACTAATATCGATATTATTTCCTGTGGCTCTAGGATTTCCCGCTCGGACTCGGGAAAATCCCTGACAGAACCTGATATTATTTCTCCTTTTTTCAGTGTATTCACCCAACGACTAAATCCAGCTTCCTGCCACGGGAAATTCTGCAATTCCGGATTGTCTATTTGGGGTTCAATACCTGTATCTACCCATTCATACCTCTGACTAGTTAATAATTCTCCGTTAGGTCCTGAATGGTTCTCGAATACGTATATCCGGCTAACTTCAGTTGCCTTCCCCAATCTATTAACCAACTCTTGGATGAAGTACCCCCAAGACGGTTTTTCAAGGAATAGGTGAGTGCCATAACTGATCGCTTCAAGAATTTTTCCTTGGCGATCATAGGAATCAGATATATGTTTTGGTGCTGTAACATCACGGATTAAAGCTCGAAGTTTCGTAGGCACATTATTTTTATCCAAAATAAATGCACCTCGTACCTCTGCAGTAAATGTGGAGCCATCGTTTTTTTTCATTTCAACATTATAATGTTCCACCATATTGCTTCGGATATACTCTGTTTTATTAGTAAAACTATCTAAAACATAGGATTTAACGATCTCAATAGCGGATTCATATTCCTCTTTATTGAATAATTTGGATAGATGAAAACCACGGTTAACGTCCTTTTCCTCATACCCGAATAAATCACAGGCTGAACGATTAAAATAAGTTATTTGGCGGGTATTAAGATCTACTTCAATAATAGCATCAGGTAAGTCGTAAATAAAGTTATCAAATTCGTTTTGGAAACTTTTTAATTCTTTTGTTTGTTTCACAGCAATCAATGGTTGATTTTTAATAGTCGATTTACCCAATATTATTAAACCTTGTTTGGATTAATTAGGAAACTAAATTTAAGTCAGTTCACAATAAATTACATGTATTATCGGGTGAAATCTATCAAAACACTTTAATACTTCTCAGACTATGATATGAAAACTATTTATAGGTTTTTGAGATAAATAAATTACTTTACGATAGATTAAATACTATGAAAAATAGTTTGCTATCCTTGTTAATATGAAAATGTAAGGATAAATCCTGTTTCTCGAAGAGAGATCTGAAGGATTCATTAGGAATATTTCATTATTGAAATGTATAGTCATTATTTTGACAACCATTTCGAGTTCCTACTGTCCAACAGGACATAAACAAATTGAGGATGATTCCCATGAAAAAGAGATTACCATTGATTATTTATATCACACTGATGCTGCCGATGTTGCTCGGTTCACTAGCCCTTGGACAGGTCATTAAAGAAGATCGTTCTGTAACTGATTTTGATCGAGTCAACCTGAGCGGGTTTGGAAAAGTAATTCTTACACAAAACAGCAGGGAAGCGGTCACTGTGGAAGCAGATGAGGATATGCTGCCTGATATTAAAACAGTGGTACGGGGTAGAACTTTATACCTTGAGGTGAAAAAAAGTTACTGGAGAAAAAATCGCTGGGGAGGATCAAAGAGTGGAATCAAATATTATGTTTCTATGGAGTCAGTGCGGGGAGTTTCGGTTTCTGGCTCCGGGACTATCACTTCGGAAAATGTTGAATCGGATGATTTAAATATCAGTATTAGTGGTTCCGGAGATATCGAAATTGAATCTCTAAAGGCTCAAGATTTGAAAATTCGGATCTCCGGATCCGGAGATTGCCATCTGGCAGGAGAAGTCACTACCCAGGACATTTCAATCAGTGGATCTGGTTCCTATGTAAGTGAAGACCTTAGAAGCGATGAAACTACTATGCATGTTAGTGGTTCCGGAGATGCAACTATCTGGGTTGAAAAAGAAATTAATGTAACGATCAGCGGCAGCGGAAAAGTGGACTACAAGGGAGATCCAAAAGTCGTGTCTTTCCAGAGCAGCGGTTCAGGAAAAGTCAGAAAGATAAGTAGTGGTTGGAAATAAGAACAAAAATAGCAATGAATCCAACAATTCCAGATGGAAACCTTATGTCAGTCAACACATATCAAAACGATATATTCATATTATTTTAATATGTTTTTGCTTTACTGATTCTCATGCATATAACATCTGTAACTACTATTATTAATAAGTTTACAGGATTTTACATCCTTTTGGCATGATGTTTGAGATAGGGTTTGTATATGTTAACAAACAAAAAAGGAATGAAATGATGAAAACACTATCAATAAAACAACAACAAAAAACGGACCGATTAAATAATAACTGGATCATATCTATCTTAATTATGGCTCTTGCTTTCAGCCCTTTCTGGATGCTGATCCTAATATAGTAGATAAGTACTTAATTGAGAACGAATGAACTTTTAGGTATTGAAGGTATATTAATAAAATGAATTCGTGAATTAATCAATTACCTAATAACCAATATTAGAAAATGAGTTTCCAGAAACATGGCTAATTACGTACAAGTTTGACAACCAAATTCAAAATTCACTGTCTGATAAGAAATAGTTTACAAGGACTTTTATAAAATGAAAATCAATAGACGCTTACTAACATTTGTAAGCATTCTTTTATTTTGTACCTCG
Organism: uncultured bacterium; assembly: GCA_964538995.1. Lineage (GTDB taxonomy): Bacteria > Fidelibacterota > Marinisomatia > Marinisomatales > TCS55 > JADFRD01. The sequence continues at coordinate 12,668 of CAZIFK010000018.1, read as the reverse complement.
AATTTTGCCAGGGAGAAAGAATATTCATCAATTCCATTGAATGGTGAGGATATTATTATTGACGGTATATTAGATGAAAATATTTGGGATTTAGCCGGATTTAAATATGATTTTATTCAGCGTGAACCTATTGAAAATACATCCCCTACAGAAAAAACAAAATTCTCTGTTTGTTACGATCAAGATAATTTATATGTTGGCATCAAAGCATACTGCACAGACCCAAGTACAATAAAAGGTATATTAACCCGAAGGGATGAATGGTCACCCAGTGACTGGCTATATGTATTTATTGATAGTTATAATGATAATCGAACAGCATTTGAATTTGGTTTAAATCCTGTGGGCGTGAAAAGAGATATTCGCTGGTCAGATGATGAAAGTGCCGATAGAAACTGGGATGCAGTTTGGGAGGGAGAAACAGCCTATTTTAATGATGGCTGGTCAGCAGAATTTAAAATACCATTTCGGGAACTGCGATTTGTTGAAGCTGAGTCTCAAACCTGGGGATTACAAATAAAGCGTGAAATCGTAAATAAAAATGAAGAAGATTTTTGGACCTACTGGTCAAAAGATGATCAAGGTTTCGTTAGGCATTTTGGTGAATTAAATAATTTGAAAAATATACCTCAACAAAAACAAATCCAAATTATTCCTTATACGACAGGACAAATGGAACGATCTGATCTTTATATAAATCCAGTACATCCGGAAAACTATGATCTGCTTAACACCATCGGTCTTGATGTAAAATACGGAGTGACGAATAACCTGACAATGGACATTACCATTAATCCAGATTTTGGACAGGTGGAAGCGGACCCTGCAGAACTCAATTTATCTGCGTTTGAAACGTATTTTGAAGAGAGGCGTCCATTTTTTGTTGAAGGCGGAAATATTTTTAACTATGCATTGGGTATAGGTGATGGAGACCAAAGCCAAAATTCTTTATTTTACACTAGGCGAATTGGAAGAAGTCCACACTTCAGTGCAAATTGGGGTGACTATTCGGACGGCTACGTTTCTGAACCCAGCTCAACTCGAATTTTAGGTGCAGCAAAATTAAGCGGAAAAACAAGCGAAGGATGGTCTATTGGAATACTCAATGCTGTGACGGCTGAAGAAAAAGCACGTATTGAATTTGAAGATAGTTTAAAAGTCAACCAAACTATTGAACCACTCACTAATTATTTTGTAAATCGTGTCCAAAAAGACTTTAGAGAAGGAAAAACAACTATCGGAGGAATGATTACAGCGACCAATAGAAAGATTAATGATGCTCATTTGGACTGGTTGCATTCCGATGCATATTCAGCAGGTTTAGATTTTTCTCATTTGTTTGCTGATAATTCTTATATCCTTTTGGGAGGTGTGGCGGTATCGAATGTGATTGGCTCACCCAATGCTATTTTGAATACTCAAACAAGTTCAAATCATTATTTTCAAAGATCAGATGCAGAACATTTAAAGGTTGACTCCTCTGCAACTCATTTATCTGGTTATACTGAAAATGCAGCCATATTCAAGGTAAATGGTGATTGGCGATGGGGTTTTGGTCAATGGGTTTTTTCTCCTGGTTTTGAAGCCAACGATCTCGGATACCACAGGGATGTGGATAATCAAGTACAATTTCTTTGGTTCAGCCGTCAAGAAAATGATCCGGGGGAAATCCTACGGGATTACAGGGCAAATTTAAGTATCTGGCACGGTACGAACTTTGGGTATGAATCTCACCCCATAGGTGGTAATCTGAATCTGAATATGACGTTTCTGAATTACTGGGACTTGGGTGGAGGAATAAATGTTCAAGGTCCGGGAAACCACACAACTGCACTATGGAGTGGCCCTTCTATCAGGACAGATGGTAGGACAAGTGGCTGGTTTTATATAGGTAGCGATAATAACAAAGATCTGTCTTTTAATTTTAATGGAAATTATGGCAAAGCTATTATGGGTTCCCAGTGGGAAGGTGTATATACAAATGTGAATTGGCGTCCAGCGACGAATATTTTCTTAGGATACTCAATCAATTACAATCATCAAATTGATACGTGGGCGAACTGGTCTGGCTACGGTCCTTCCTATAACATGGAGACTGAAACCGATGAATATCTCCTGGCCCATTTTGAACAAAATACACTTTCTTCCACTTTCCGACTGGATTGGACATTAACGCCTGATCTATCTATACAATATTATGGTTCTCCATTTGTCACTGCCGGAAAATATGATCGATTTATTAAGGTGATTGATTCAAAAGGTGAAAATTACGATGAACGTTTCTATTCATATTCGGATGACGAGATGACATATAATGAGGATGAAGAGAATTGGGAAATTGATGAAAATTCTGACGGAACACTTAACTATACAATCCCAAATTTGGATTTTAATTATCGACAGTTTAATTCAAACCTTGTTTTACGGTGGGAATATCGACCTGGTTCGACACTGTATTTAGTGTGGTCACAGGGTATATCGGATTTTGTTGAGGTCGGTGATTTTGATATTGGAAACGATATCAAAGATTTATTTGGGGCAGATCCGGAGAATATTTTCCTTATTAAATTTAATTATCTATTAAACTTGTAATTCCAAATCTGTACAGTCTTATTCTGAAATATTCCGATAGATATTATTTCTGCAATGGGACCTTCACTACTTTTATAAAATGTTCTGATTCAACCTTTTCTATAAGAAAGCTATGCATTCATCCATGCTTGGTAATTTACCGCTTTCAGGAGCAAAATTATTGACGCTCGGCCCACCATGTGGCGCTAGCAGTCGCTGTAGGCCAACCATCCTTCGTGATTTCCATGCCATAAGAACCCTCGGCAGTTCCAGAATCCATGAAGTACCCATCCAAGCTACCAGTAATAGTGAAACCTTCCCACTCACGACTGAGAGTTGCTTCGATAGTACCATCTTCGTTAACCAAACCGGCAATGATAATATCCTGGACAATTAGTTCTCCCCCGAGCATGGTAAAATCGACTGTCATGGTTCCAGCAATCACATAAACACCCAAACCTTCATAGATGTCAAAACTGAAGGGCCGAGTCAGGGTTTCACCTTCCCAGTGACCGGTGATGCCGGCATTTTCCAATAGGTAATAAATAATCAACTTGGACTTGGTGGTACTTAACCCATTTTCATTATTGGTGGCCACGACTTCGATAATATTTTCACCAATTATCAATGATACTACAGCGTTGAATTCACCGTTTTCATTGACCTCTATCGTATCTCCAGAAACGGTTAAGGTAACATCCAGCCCAGCTGTAACCCGGCCGGAAACAGTTGTGTAGTCCTGAAAAACAAGCTGCACCATTGGTGGATTAAGTATCAGATCCGGTGGTAACTGTGGTGAACTGACTACTACTATCAGTGTATCGCTGAATATATCATCTATCATAGCCCAGATTTCGGCGGTGCCTGCAGCATGACCTTCAATCACTCCGTTCGACACACTGGCGATTGTCGCATTTGACGAATACCAGTCCAGTTGATTCGCATCGACAGATTCGGTGGTAGTGTCGCTACTTATATATGTATAAGTGATTTCAGCGAATACACCGGAATTAATTACTGTATTTTCGGATGTTTCTGTGAAAATCCCATCAACCGATAATGTGTAAGTATTGTTTGCCAGCAACAACAGAGTATCGACGTCAGTTACCAGGAAAATGGCCACCGGTTCAAGGCTGTCGTCGATATTATCGTCAGCTATTTCCTCACAGGCGGTAAAGATCATTATAAAGGATATAAGGGTGAAGCTAAGTAATTTTAAGAATAATCGCACGGTCACATCGCCCAAGTTAGGCCCAGGCTTATCTGACGGCCGCCGGTATTTATTTTCTTATCATCATTGATGGTCACAGGCAGGTAGACGTAACTGATTTCACCACTGATGTGGAATCCCATTCCAACGTGAATATTTACTCCAAGAGCCACGGCTCCACCTCGGATATCCGGGACATCCCATGATGCATTGAGAGCTGTATATTCTGGCGTTTCAGTCGTGATGGTTTCTTCTGCTTTCCCCATAGCATATGCCAGTTCAACATACATGGGCTTTTGATCGTATGAACGTACCCCGATTGTAATAAATTCCTGACGCCAACTGGCATCACCATCCAAATCGACTCCGCTCACCAGTGATTTACCAGATTCTTCATATAGATTGTAGCGCACCACCAAGAAGGTTTTCTTGACACCGAGTCCTACCACGATGGTAGGGAGATATTCATTATTACCGTAGATTTTATTGAAATTCTTGACTTCTGGCGAGAAAATGCCAATCCTGGTTTCTACTAATGTGGACACCTGCCCTTTGGTCTCACCAATCAGGATAATTAATAGTAATATACTTATAGATGAAAATGTACCAACCTTCATGATAGACTTAGTCTACGTATATAAATCGTAAAAATCAAATAAATGAGCTATTATAGTTATTTATCAGTTTATTGAAATATCATTAATATCCTCTGGAGTAATAAGAATATTTTTGTAAGGTAATCCCAATGAATAAAGTAATTAATCGATCGGACGTTCATTTAGTAAGTACTATAATCGCCGTTTCGGATCTGGAACGCTCTACGCAGTTCTATTCCGATATCTTCCAATGGGAATTGTTCCTGCAAGAGGGAACCGTTACCATTTTTGAACTTCCTAATAAAAACCATTTTATGCTGTATAAAAAGGAATCTTTTGCCATAAATCCGGGCCAGCAGCCTACAATGGTTCCTGATGGTTCAATCACATCGACAGAATTTTATTTTCACACTCAGGATCTTGAAAGCATTATCTTGCGATTGGAAACACATGGCGCCAGGATATTGTCACCACTGGCAAAACGTACCTGGGGGGATGAAGCGGCATATTATAGTGACCCGGATGGAAATGTGATTGCTGTGGCAAGACCTTTGAAAGATAAAGTATAATTTTATGACACAAACGAATAATTATTCAGTGGTCGATGCAATTCGATCCAGATATTCATGCAGGACTTTTCAAAATATCCCTCTTTCTGTCAAGAATAAATCTGAGTTGCTTCAATATATAATTGAACATCAGACAGGTCCATTCGGAGCCATGTCACGTTTTCAAATCGGAACAGTGAAATCCGGATTAGCGATCCTGAAAAGATTGAATACCTATGGTTTTATCAAAGGAACGGATGAATTCCTAGTGGGCGCAATGACGTCATCCACTAACGGGTTGGAGTTGGAGGAATTCGGCTATGTACTAGAAAGAATAATCCTAAGAGCAACATCATTAGGGTTGGGCACATGCTGGATGGGAGGGACGTTCAGAAAAAGTATCTTCAGAAAAATGATTTCTTTAAAGGATGACGAAATTCTTCCTGCTGTTATTGCCGTTGGTTATCCTGCAGAAAAACGGGGATTCGCTGATCAGGCTATCCGGGGGTTTGTAAAAGCAACCAGGCGAAAACCCTGGGAAAATTTATTTTTCTTTGAAGACTTTTCGACACCATTAATAAAAGAAGAAACTGATACATTTTTAACACCTCTTGAGATGTTGCGACTTGCGCCATCAGCATCTAACAGGCAGCCATGGAGAATTGTGAAAGATTCAGATAGATGGCATTTCTTCCTGCAGCGTACAGAAGGCTACCAGGATCAAGCGATTCTAAAAATGACTGATAAAGCAGATTTGCAGCGGATTGACATCGGTATTGCCATGTGTCATTTTGAACTGACATTGAATGAAATGGAAATGACCGGAAAATGGCAAATTAAATCACCACAGATCAGTTTACCGAATGACTTGATTGAATACAAAGTCAGCTGGGTTCCCGATCTCAATTCAGCTTAATTCCATAGAGACGGCAGTGGATTTTCAAGAAATACGATCATATTTACTATCAAAGCTAGGGTGTGCGGAAACATATCCATTTGGCCCTGATCCCATGGTGGCCAAGATAGGGGGAAAAATGTTCGCATTGGTTTCCATAGAATCCGATCCGTGCAGAATTACTCTAAAATGTGATCCTGCTGATGCCCAGATTCAACGAAGTATGTATGATGCGATTCAGCCTGGATACCATATGAATAAGGAGCATTGGAACACGATTACTCTCGATCAAACATTGCCAAATGAAATACTTTTTCAACTTGTGGATGATTCATATCACTTAGTTTTATCCAAGCTCGCAAAAAAATTGCGCGATTCGTTGGCGACAAATTGATTTCATCTAAACGTTATGATCCGCTTGCTTGAATCTTCCGATCCCACAGGTGCATTAATAGGTTACCAAGCCTCATAAGGAAATATTAGAAAATTATAAAATGGACATCGTTTCAATAATATTAATTGCAATCGGCTTATCCATGGATTCGTTTGCTGTTTCCATAACTAATGGATTAACAATTAGGGAATTAAACATTAAGAAAAATCTCATCATTTCCTTTTCCCTTGCCATATTTCAGGCATTAATGCCACTAATTGGATGGTTTGCCGGTATGGGAATCGAAAAATATATTAAAGAATTTGACCACTGGATTGCGTTCGTACTTTTGTCATTCATTGGAATAAAAATGATTATTGAAGGGATCAAGAAAAATGATCATACCGATGGAGTTGAATTTAATTACTTAACATTAATGGGTCAGTCTTTTGCTACGAGTATTGATGCTTTTGCAATCGGGATAAGTTTTGCATTATTGGATTTATCCATCATAACTCCCATTTTGATTATTGGAGTTGTTACATTCGGTTTCTCAATATTAGGATTACAATTAGGAAAATATTTCGGGAAAAGAATAGGAAAATCCGTTGAAATTTTTGGCGGGCTGGTTTTATTTGGAATAGGTATCAAAATTTTAATTGAACATATATATTTTCAGTAATAACGAAACTAGTATTTTCCATGCTTCTGAAATAAATGTGCGAATCGTTTGATTTAGATATTTTGTTCAAATTGGGGAATAAGCCAGGATGATTGTACATTCCACCTCTAAAAGGATAAATATAAACAAAGAGAATTACAAAGTTACCACAGTGAATGCCCAAGCGGCAAAATAATGATTTATAATCCAAAAATCCACCATCGAAAATCCATCCGATTAAAGGGATATGATTATTCCAAATCGGGGATGTATTATATCACGATGACCACCCAGAATTGGTTGTGTTTATTTGGTCATGTAAAAAATGGAATAATGATTTTCAATGATGCGGGAGCAATGCTTGAATCAGTATGGTGTGATATTCCAAAATATTACACGGGATTTGATGTGGATGAATATGTTGTGATGCCAAATCATTTTCATGGAATTATTGTGATTAATGAAGATGATAGTAATGAGTTATCGTTTAAAGGGGTAGCCACAGGGGACAACCCAAACGAACCCGTAGGGGTTGGTCCCAGTGCCAATCCAAATGATAGGATCGATTCGAATAAAGGGGTTGGTCCCAGTGCCAATCCAAATGATAGGATCGATTCGAATAAAGAGGTTGGTTCCAGTGCCAATCCAAATGATAGGATCGATTCGAATAAAAGGGTTGGTCCCAGTGCCAATCCAAAAGGTGAACCCAATCCGGATGATAGGATAAATTCGAATAAGGGGGCGGACGCGGGGATCCGCCCAGACGAACAAGTAGGGGATGCCCAAACAGAGGATCAGATTTCTACAAAATTATCTCTGCCCGATGTGATTGGACGGTTTAAATCCATGGTGATGACACATTATAGTACAGGTGTAAAAGAAAAAGGATGGTCGCCATTTTATAAGAAATTATGGCATAGGAATTATTACGATCATATTATTCGAAATGAAAAAGATTATGAACGCATTGTGGAGTATATTCGACTAAATCCCGAAAATTGGGAGAGAGATAAAAATAATTTGAAGAATTTGGAAGTGGTCCGGGAACAAATTATACTATCAAATAAAACTAGTTCTAATGCGACAGTTCCAGGTTCAAGGCGGCCACGGAGAACCGCCTAAATGCACTCGTAGGGAATGATTCCCTTGCCACTCAAATAGGAAGAGTTATTACGCGATCAAATTCTCCATTCAAATCGGTATAATATTGTTTGTTGGTTTCCATTGGAAGAAATGGATGGAAAATATTTTGAGGTATTTTGTTCCTGAATGTAATAAGCAATTAGTGAGCCAATCACCGCTCCACTGATAACGTCTGTCATATAATGCTTATCGGCCGCAATACGGAAATATCCCGTGGCAGCAGCCAGGGACATGGTTGTCCCCCAAATAATTGATTTATTATCTGGATATGCGCGTGAGAGCATCATGGCTGTGGATGTTCCAATGGCAAATGCGTAACTGGTATGTCCGCTGAAATACGATAAATTGCCTTCTTCTTCATTTTCCCATGTTTCATAATAGGACGATGGTCGCTGTCTGCCTACCGCCGATTTCACAAGGTGTGTTATCAATCCGTTTATTGCAAATATTTCCATATTGATAAGCAATAATGATGTATAGTCTTCATCCGATAACAAAGGCATCAAAGGTAAAGTCCCAAGAAATACACCGAATAGCAGCAGATCGCTTTTTTCTGCGGCTTTCTCGATATCTTTTAAATCCCATCGAAGATTATTTCTGAAATATTGATCAAAACCATTCGGTTTTGTAAATCGCGGTGAATGCGGTATGATTTTTTCCTTCCATCCATATTCCATGGAAAGAAAAAGGCCTAATTCTGAAATGGTTCGAATATAATCGGTTTTCGTGGGCTGGGCCTGAAGTGTTGAGCCTGAAACAAGTAGTGAGCAAATCAGTACTGTTCTTTTAACTGCATGTAGTATTTTCATATAGATATTAGGTAGATTTTCTAATTCTGTTAAATAAACTAAATCCTGATACAAATATTACAGAGACCTTTTGACAAAAACAGCAATATAAAATATTCCACAGAATCATAGGTTATTCTACTGTTGTCAGTTTTGGTTAAATTGCATGACGACTAGTTTAGCTGTTAATAACATTTAAGGAGTAAAATAAGCATAGATACTTCATTTTTAGTTTTATAGTCAACCGACTAATAGAATTCGCAGAAAAACATTCGGAGAATAAAAATGCTCTTGATGCTTGGTTCCATATCATGGATAAAACGAATTATTCCTCCTTCACAGATTTACGAAAAACGTTTCCAAGCGCTGATAAAGTGAAAAATCTGACTGCGTTCAATATAGGTGGAAATAAAGTTCGATTAATTGCTGCTATTCATTACAATACAAAATGCGTCTACATTAGGTATGTTTTAACACATGCAGAATATGATAAGGAAAATTGGAAAAAGGATTTAAAATGAGTTTACTTCATGGAGAAATAAATGATTTAACCAAATCATGGCCAAAAGTAAAAGAGATTGTTTCTGTACCACATACTAAAAAGCAATACAATAAAATGGTGAAATATCTGGACATGTTGATTGATGAAATAGGCGGTGATCAAAATCATCCGTTAGCTTCATTGATGGAATCATTAGGAACACTGATAGAGACGTACGAAAACAGGGTCATGCCCATTCCAAAACAGGATACTATTTCCATATTGAAATCACTCATGGCTGATCATGGTCTAAAACAGAAAGATATGAAAGAAATTGGGAGCCAAGGCCTGGTGTCGGAAGTGTTGAATGGAAAACGCAAACTGAATGCTCGTCAGATTCAATCTCTATTGAAAATGTTTAATGTTTTTCCAGCTGTTTTTATATAATATACGTAAAAAACACCGGTTTTTGGGCGTTGAATCATCCTTAATGCAACATTACTTTCTAGATGTGATAGGAGGCATTACAATTAGGTTTAGGAAGATGTTAAGCCGCATGCCTCTATCAAAAGCATTCTGACTGAAAAGAATAAAATTATGAACAATAAATCTACTGATACATCGCCCTTATTGAAATTTAGCAACCTATTCCGGTCCACGCCGCACCGTAATGCTTTGGCAATCACGTGGATTGTGACAGTCGTAGTTCTTGTAATAATGCTTTTAAATAACGTCCGCAATACGGATCAATTCAGTACAGCGCGTTATGTAATGCAAGTGGCTTATGTCTTGGCCTTGCTTTGGTATATCAGTCGTGTAGGACCTTCCATAAACCAGCTTCATGAGCTTCGTTCGATAGTATTACCTCGTTGGAAATACGGACGATGGATACCGGTTGTAGGAATCGCACTCTTGCTTGTGTTGACCCTAATCTCTGATGTTGGTGTGGGTATACTATTACTTCTACTTATAATTGCCACAGGTTGGATACTTATAGCCTGGCGTCGAGATATTCGTTTATATATGTTGCTACAGGGCCTCGCGGTGGCCATCATTGCCTATGTGGGAGGATCTCCATTCCTGGCCAACGGTTTTATGGGAAAAACGACGTTTTATCTCCTCTTGATACTGGTACCGCCAACGTACATTGCCGGCGGACTGCTGCTCAATCGCACGAATCTGGGTGGAATTCAGCTTATTACAGGGCGTTACGTTAAGGCGCTGCAGAGTTTTCTGTGGGGTTGTCTGCTGTTCATTCCCCTGGGACTGTTTAATGCCGCTGAGGGTTCGCCAGGGTCAGACATCACCTGGGTAACGGAATGGTGGATGACGTTATCACTTCCCTGGTTTTCTGGCATCGCAGAAGAAACCTTGTTCAGACTGTTACTTGTCGGTTTATTATTTTTATTACTGCGGCCTGTGTTCCATAAATACCCTGCTCTGGCGGTCACTGCTGCAATTTTATTCAGTGCAGTAACATTCGGTTTGGGTCATGGTCGAACATTAGATAATTTATTAACAACCGGATTGCTCTATGGCTTACCCATGGCGGCCATTTTCGCCCGGCGTGATTGGGAGCATGCCGTAGGGGCACACTATATGATCAATATGATTCCTTGGGTGATGGTTTTCCTCGAGAACTGACGCGGCCAAAAGCTAAAAGCAGTTGCGGGTGAAGGATAACAGACACTAGTTTTGGGCGTTGACTGATTGTTTGTGTAACATTTACTTAGAGGAGGTAGGTATACAGTGTAAATGAGGTATGCTGTTATGTATTCCCGCTAAACGTACCCCTCGACCGATTATGTGCAATATATTGACCGCAACTTTAAACGGATTCAGAGTATGTAAATTAAAATATGAATCTTAAAACTGGTTGAATTTATGATTGAGTTGTAAACTTTACATGAAATTAAAGAAGGAGACCATTGAGATGAGTAATACAAACAAACCAACAACCGGACATTCAATTGGTGGAATCATTCTGGTAGCAATAGGAGGACTTTTTCTATTGGATTCACTTGATGTGATGGACTTTGGTCATTTCACTCATGAATGGTGGCCAGTAATATTGATCCTTGTTGGATTATCAAAATTTCGTAGAGATCGTCAATCCGGTGGATTATTATTAATTGTTCTTGGGATTGTTTTTCTCTCTACGACGCTGGGGATTATTAATTTTGACCGGATATGGCGCTTTTGGCCATTGATTCTAATTGGAGTTGGGATACAAATCATCTTTCGGTCTCGTGGTAACCACTCAATATCCAAAAAATTCTATGGGCAGTCTGATGATGAGTATTTTAATCTATATGGCATTTTTAACGGCAGCGATCACCGGATACATTCCAAAAATTTTAAAGGGGGCGAAGCGTTTGTACTTTTCGGTGGACTTGATATTGATTTAACAAAAGCTGTGGCCGATCCGGATGGATGCAATTTTACATTTACGACGATTTTCGGGGGAATTGATATTAGAGTCCCGGAAGACTGGAGTGTTGTAACATCAGGCACATCGATTTTTGGCGGAATATCCAATAAGACAATTGCTCGAAAAGATGATAAAATAACATCTGTCAATTTGAATGGAGTTGTTTTGTTTGGTGGTATCGAAGTCAAGAATTAATCCCGAACATCAATTGAAACCTGGATAGTATTTCACCCGATAGAAACCTCTCGTCCTGACACGTTATCATTACCATTCTCAACACGGGTTATGAGATAGTATAAATGAGTTTTAAGGTTAAGCAATGGTTAATAATCCAAAAATCCATCACCGCAAATCCATTCGATTAAAGGGATATGATTATTCCCAATCGGGGATGTATTATATCACGATGGTCACGCAGAATTGGTTGTGTTTATTTGGTCATGTGAAAAATGGAAAAATGATTTTAAATGATGCGGGAGCAATGATTGAACCAGTTTGGTATGATATTCCAAAATATTACCCGGGATTTGATGTGGATGAATATGTTGTGATGCCAAATCATTTTCATGGAATAATTATTATTAATGATGAAAACAATAGGGTGGTCACGGAGAACCACCCAAACGAATGCGGAGGGAATGGTCCCCGAGCCATTCCAAAAGGAGGTCATGTCCAAAATCATGAAGATAATAGGGTGGTCACGGAGAACCACCCAAACGAATGCGGAGGGAATGGTCCCAGTGCCATTCCAAATGATGGTCATATCCCAAATGATGAAGATAATAGGGTGGTCACAGGGAACCGCCCAAACGAACGCGAAGGGAATGGTACCAGTGCCATTCCTGATAAGGTTGACCCCACAAAATTATCGATACCGGATGTTGTGGGACGGTTTAAATCCATGGTGATGACAAATTATAGTTCAGGTGTAAAAGAAAAAGGATGGTCGCCTTTTTATAAAAAATTATGGC
>CAZIFK010000017.1:14290-40761 GCA_964538995.1 uncultured bacterium | reverse complement strand
ACAGTCACATTATCAGCGGCGTTACGACCGGAAAAATACGTAGCCACTAAACTTAAGCTGGTAATAAGGTACCCGGTTAGGACGTGTGAGTTATATTTATCATCTTTAGCAAAAATTGTTTTCCACGCATGGAATACTACAGCGACACAGAAGAGTGCGATTGGAAAATGAACCAAGAGCGGATGAATATTGGGAATATAATCAGGTAAATTCATAATACCTCCAACATGGTTTCGTTCTATGGATGTTATTTTTATTGCTAACTCTTCTATATTTTTTCATAGATGAATCCACTATAGAAAGGGGTTAAAACCCCTAAATTTTGTTTTTTTCGCTTTAACCCCTGCCCTAAAGGACAGGGTAAGTGATTTTCCGTATCTTGCATAATATTTGATACTTACTCCGTCATTTATGGCAGGGAGTGAACATCGTAATAAGATGGGATTTATCCCAATTGATCCTTTTCGGATTGGAATCATAGATATATCCTTATACTATTTTTCAGTTTCAAACTTTGAAATAACTCCACCGGTTACCGATGATCCGTGGCTGCTCATATCGGACATCATCATTCCACCGCCATGTTCATGCATTTCCATTCCTTCTTTCAGGCAAATTGAATACATGACAGAATCCATCAATGTAGAATCCGGATGAAATGTCATTATTGATCCATTTGAATCCCAATCAAATGTTCCATGCATGCCATCATTAAAATCATTAGGCATATCATCCAGATCACCCATAATCAGGGCAAACCGGGACTCACAAGACATTTTATCCATCGATTCACTGAATTCGACTTTTATTTCAGTTGTTTTTGCAACACTGATTGATCCATTAGTAGGTGAAATAGACAGAATTTCCGGGGAAACTGTGTCTTCATTTTCACAACCTAGTGTCCATAAACCCAGAAATAATATTAGTATTAAACTGATTGTTTCTTTGATTTGCATGGTTTTTCTCTCATAGTTTTTGTTTAATATTGTTTAAAAAATTATTTTTGGTTTTCGTTGATGATTGACTGTCATTTATTTTTAGTATCTATTCCGATTGAGCAGTTTTTGACCATACTATTTTTCCGGTTTTCGTTTCAATCAGATGAAGTGTTAACGATAATGAATTTTCATTAAAGGATGCATATCCATCAATAAACCCGTCAATCCCGATCAAATTTCCAATTTCTTCAGCGCTATGGCCATCAATAACTCCAGATAATGAGAGCTCCTGTTCTTTCAATAATGCATCTAATCTTTCTCTGCTGACCACTTGAAATGTATTAATTGAAACTAGATTCGAAATGAGTTTGGCCCGTAAAAGATCAACGTCCAATCCCGCAGATTGACTTCGAATTCGCCATACGGCAATATTTGAAATATCTAAGGATTGAGTTTTTAGATTATCTACGGCTTTACCGATCACTTGATCCATTTTATCATTCTTATTGGTCTCCTGCACTTTCTTAATGGAGGTTAATCCTCCCATACCCATCTTACCGTGCATTCCCGTCCCCATGTGCATGCAGCCAGTTAAAAGCAATAATATCAACGTAATGGTTGTTATTAGTTTATTCTTCATGAATACTCCCTAGTGTTTTTAGAAACTCAACCTATTTAGGACTTTTTCAATTTCATGGGTTTTAACATCATCCCACACTGGTCACATTCTCCTGGTTTTTCGCTTCGAACATGGCTATGGCTTGGCATAGGACATCCATAATAGTCAGCTTCTTTCTCATCTGTCAATAATACAGCTTTTACCATTTTCATTCCGCATTTAGGGCATTCTCCTGGTTCCGAACTATGAACATGTTTGTGGCTTTCCATGGGACATGTGTAATAGGCTATTTCTGTTTCACCCTTTTCTTTATCCATTGTTTGTTTCATTTTCATAGTATCCTGTTCGTTCATTTTCATTGATTCATGATCTTTCATCTCCATTGAATCATGATCAGGCATTTTCATTGATTCATGGTCTTGCATTTTCATTTGATGAGTCGAATCGGATTGCTTTTTATGGTCCATATCCTTCATTTGGGCATGTCCGATACTGACAAACAATCCTATACTAAGGATTAGTAATAGATTTCTCTTTCGTTTCATAGTGTTATCCTTTCTTTGTTTTATTTAGATAATTTTTATTAGTTCTTTATCCTCTTTGATCATTTTCCCAAATACAAGAAATTCATCTTCATCATGTTGAATAATAGCTCTTTGTACTTTCTGAGTCAAGTATATGTTTTCAACAACAGGTTTTAATAGATAATCGAACCAAGTCCACTCTATACCATATAGCATATTATTAATTACTTCGGTTCCTAAATCATTATCAATAAGCAGGCAACCTATAAACTTTTCATTATCCATCGAATTCAGCCAGTCATGAATCTCATTCGGTGTTACATCTTCGACTGTAGCAGAAACTGAAAAATCAGGAAGGGAGTGAATTTGAGTATAATTAGATTTAGCTGACAATATTTGAATTACTACCAAACAGCATAAAGTAATTATAATTATTTTTTGGATTAACCCATGTTTTCTCATAGTGACAGGTCAACTCCTAAAATGGGTATAAAAGGAAATATGGAAAAGTTTTTTGATGAACTGAAATCATCGTTCCAAATGAGATAAGCAACATTTTGACGGTTATAGGTATTAACAGTTTCTATATATATTACAAGGCCATTTATAATTTTAGGAAAAAACCTGGCCATTCGAATATCCAAACGGTGGTACGGCTTATATCGAACTGAATTTCTTTCCCCTATTATTGGATAATAATTATCCAATAATGGATTGTAAATACTTCCTTCTGCGGGTGTATAAGGCACCCCGGTCGCATATCGAAATTTTATGCCTAGCTTCCATTTTTCATTCGGTCTGAATTGTACTACTCCAGTGAACATATGGGTTCGATCATAATTGAAAAAATCTAATTTATCAGCAATTCCTTCTTTTCTTTTTGCAATAGAATATGTGTATGAAAGCCAACCAATAAAAGAGTCACCTGATTTCTTTTGAAGGTATAATTCATATCCTACCACATTTCCATAACCTTCATTTTGAAAATTACCGATTGAATCAATGGACATCAGATTAGATAAATTCTTTTTATATATTTCAAAATTTCCACTAACACTTTCTGATAATCGCATATTCACTCCTAGACCAAAGGTTTTCGATTTCCTTGATTGAAGAGTAGAGTTGTTTTCCAATTCATATGCCGGTGGAGCTTGAGAGTATAAACCATAATTTGCTGTTAATTGCAGCTTGTCTATTGGTGTAATAACCAGATTTATTCGAGGGGATATCACAAGCTCAGAACTGGGAATTATATAGTCACTTCGAATTCCATAGTTCAAGGATAACCATGGAAGAGCTTCCCACGTATCATCCAGGTATGCTGCTAGTTTTGTGGCAGAACCATTGGCTTTAAAATGCATTGCCTCAAAATTATATGCCAAATCGATGGGTAAATTTATTTCAATATCACTCTGGTCAATAACAAACCAAAAGCCTGTGTGAAGTTCATGGTTTCTTTTTATTAATGTAATATCCTCCTTAATTGCTATTTCACTTCCTTTAGTATCTTCAAGGCCTGCACCATTAGCGTGATTAGCCAAACTATTTACATATGATCGGTACACATTCAAGTCAGAAGAAATTGAAGGACTTATTAATGATCTAAGGCGCATCCCTATTGTCCAATTTTCACTTGACCAATCATGTGTCCCAACCCAATGGGGTTCATCAAATTCTCCAGATAATTTTTCTTGAGAATACAGTACATTTAATGACAGACGATGATTGTTAATTCTTATGTCTGTTTTCGAATTAATATCATAGAAATATGGAAGCAAATCATATTCTGTACCAAAGCCGGTTCCTCCTAACAGGATATCAAAATAACTACGTCTCACAGAGAAAATTGATGATACGGATGGGGATAGTGGCATTTCAACCAATCCTTTAACATCGGACATGCTCAAAGAAAATTCTCCGCTCACCTTATCTCGATTACCTTCTCTGTTGTCGATAACCATCACTGCCGAAAGTCTATCTCCAAATCTTGCTGGATACCCTCCTGAATAAAAAACAACATTTTCAACCATACTTGAATTGAAGACTGTATAAAATCCTCCTCCAACTATATCAAAATGAAAAGGATTTCGAATAACCATGCCATCATAAATAACCAAATTTTCATCTGCACGACCGCCTCGTACATAGAGTTTTGAATCATCTCCTCCGGAGGATACGCCCGGAAGAGTCTGCAACACTAAAAATACATCTTGGGCAGATCCTGGAGCTTCTTTAATCATCCGGGTTGTCAGTTGTGCTGTCACTCCCTCCGGATCAAATTTCTCTTGCTTAGGGCTTACCATTATCCCCGTCATACTTATTATGGAAGGAACTAAATTCACCGTTATATTAACTTCTTCACTTTCTCTAATAAATACCTGGGATATAATTTTCTTCTTATAGCCGATAAACGAAACGGTCACTTCGTATTCGCCCGTGTTTAACGGACCCAATTGAAAATCTCCTTGTTCATCAGTAATATCGCCAATTTCCAGATCTGCTATCCAGACTTGCGCTCCCGGAAGCGGTTCTCCATTACTTAAAACAGTTCCTGTAATGTAATCTTCAGTCTCCACAACTTGCCCAGAGAGAGGAAAAAGAATAGCAAAAAACAAGACCGTTATTACTAATCTATTTCGCAAATATATTTGATGAAATATCATCTATTACTTTTCAGCTATCGTCGGGGAAGTATCTTGAGAGTTTATTCCTTTGTTTGGATTAATTCCGCGAATTGATGCATTGTTTCTTCAGTCTCAAAATAGTGCACGATACCACTTGGCAGAGCGCCAATAATTGCAGTCGCTTTATCCACTACGATCCCATTAATGGGATCGATTGCCATCCTACTTTGGGGATCCTCCAATAGTTTGGATTGACATCCATCACAACATCCATAATAGGTTTTTCCATCCACAACCGCCGGTATAAGCTCTTTCGTGAAAACACGATTGGTTGCCATACCCATACAGACGTTTTTCGCTTCAACCCGAAGGATTGAATAGGTATCGTTTTTTTCCTCCGGATTAACAGGGACTTCTTTTACCTGTGCAAAAATACCAACAGGTATTAGAGCCAAGACTGTAATAATCGTCAATAAATGCTTACTTGTTTGCATTTCATTCTCCCTAATTGGTTATCATTCTCTTCTTTTAACTATATGCTGTTAATGTCTATTTTGAGTTTGGTTTGAATTTGTCTGGCGATCTAACTCAGTTTCTGATTTATAACTACATGTTTACAATATTTCTTATCCTTTAAAATGCCCAATACTCACTTTAACAATTTCAGTTACATCTTCAATAGTCAGTCCATTATTTAAACTCACTTCGATAAATTGTTTTGTTTCCATAGCAGTTGGACACGTGCAAGCGATCAACTCCTTTTCACCACAAGAGCCACATGAACAAACAAATTGTTTTGCAATGTTCAAAGTCTCATAAGAAAATACGTTGGACACAGAATTCTTTTTCGGTTCTTGGGTATAGTAAGAATTAATAGAAATACCAATACTAATTCCCCCAACCAAGATTAAAATCCATATTAAGTACCTGTTCATATTTTTAACAAAATAATCTGATTTGATAAGAGGTTTTTGTTGTTTTGTATTCATTTTTCCATCCTTTTATAATTACCCGAGAGAAAGCTTTCTTAACCGCAATGCATTTCCAATTACGGAGATGGACCTGAAATTCTTATCAGCCATAACTATGATTAGACTTAACAGAATACCTCATACAGGATCTTTCATTTCCATATTATTTTCTTTTCAAAAGTTTTAGCTATTATCCTATTCAACTTTGATACAAATTTTCAACTCTTTTTTAATCTCATGGGTTTTAATACCATACCACACTCGTTGCAATTACCCGGATTTTCGCTCCGCACGTGGCTATGACTTGGCATCGGACATCCATAATATTCAGCTGATTTCGTATCTGTCATTACGGCCTGAACCATTTTCATTCCACATTCAGGACAATTCCCAGGCTCTTGACTATGGACATGTTTATGGCTTTCCATTGGGCATGTATAATATACCAACTGTTCTTCCGCCATTTTGTGCGCCGATTCTGTTTTGGAATGATCCTGTCCCGCATGAGAATCCTTTTTACTTTGGCATGCAGTCAATACCAGGATTATTCCCATTATTGAGGTTAATAGAATTTGTTTCATTTTTTTTACTCCTTATCATCGATTGATTTATTTAATCAATTAGTAATATTTCCTTGACATCATAATAAATATTGTAGGATTTATAAATACTCACCAAGCTTTTCAATAAGCTCCTCCCTTTTTATAGGTTTTGTTAAGTAATCATTACATCCGGCGGCTAAACAATTGTCCCGATCTGTAGTAAAGGCATGAGCGGTGACTGCAACAACCGGAGTCTTCTGCCAAGTCTTGGTCTTACGCATCCATCGGACTAAGTCTAACCCATCTTCATTCCCAACTAATGATAAATCTAATAAGATCAAATCAATCGGGTATTTTTTTAACTGTTCCTTGGCTTCTTTAACCGAAACTGCAAAATAAATATCAAATTTTGCCTTCAAGAAAAACTTAGTGAGTTTTTGGGAACTTGGATCATCTTCCACTAACAATACCAATGGTTTTTTGACAGGCCAAACTGAAGGTTTTACTTCAACTTCTCCTTTTTCAACCAGCTTTTCAGGAAGAGGCTTTTGTGTCGGTTTAAAGGTCAGAGTAAAGGTTGTCCCCACGTCTTTAGTACTTTCCACATTAATATCTACCTGATTCATATCCAGGTGGCGCTTGGCAATCGCCATCCCCAGGCCAATTCCTTGATACTTCTTCGTGAAACCCTCACTCTCCTGGGAAAAAGCCTCAAACAGGTTATCCAGGTACTCTTCAGCAATACCAATACCCGTATCTTGGAATAAGAGTACATATTTTTCTGATGTTTGTTTCAATAACACATTAATCTCACCTTGTTCGGTATATTTGATGGCATTATCTATAATATTACTAATTGCTTGTGTCACACCATATTGATCGGCTTTGATAAATGCGCTATCAATTTCAGATATATACTCCATCTTCAAGCCCTTTTTATCAGCCATTATTATAACTTCATTTACTAATTCCTTAACCAGTGTCACCAGATCAAGTTGTTCCATTTGCAACTTATACGTTCCGGCTTCAATCTGGGAAATATCCAGAATCTCATGCACTGTTTCCATTAAACGATTACCACCATCCCTGATGATATCAAAAAATCCCTTCTCCTCTTCACCAATGAGATGGCTCGTACTTTTCTTAATTATATCCGTAAACCCTAGGATAGCATTTAAGGGCGTCCGGATCTCATGAGACATATTGGCCAGGAACAAGGTTTTCACGTTGTTTGCTTGTTTGGCACTTTGAAGTGCCTCCTCAAGTTTCTTCCTGGCTTCAATCCTCTTAGTAACATTACGGGCAGTACCGAGTACAGCCGGAGCTCCTTCCCATTCAATGGAAGTGACACTTACATCCAAATCAATCTCCCGGCCATCTTTTCTCAAACCTTTGAAGATATATTGATTAGGAGGTTCCTCACCTTGTTGGCGTAGGGATTCTCTCTCTTCTAAAACTTTTATACCTTCTTCAGCCACCAGTTGCTTGTAATTAAAATCCGGAGTACTTAATTCCTCCAAATAATAGCCGGTGATTTCAGTGAATCTTGGATTTATAAAAACAAATCTATTTTCTTGGAGGACGTAAAGGCCATCACTAGTCTGTTTCACTACATTCCGAAATTTAACTTCGCTCTCACGGATAGCTTCCTCGGCTTTCTTGCGTTCGGCCAAGTAACCTTTGGTTATCAGGATACCTACTAATAGCAGAACAAAATTGACACTTGAGACTATAATAAGAACCGTAAATATCTGTTTTTTCTGGTCTAGACTTAGGGATTCGAAACTTAACACAACTGCGTTTGACATCTCCTTTAATTGAGAGATATTCATTTGAATAAAATTATAGGCCTCCACTGCCCTCAAAGATGTCTGTGGTTGGTCAGCAATTACCAATAGGGATGGCTTTAGTTGTTCCCACAACTGACTCATTACTTCTATTTCATCTTTTATCTCTGGTGGGGAGCGCATTAACCTGCTGCCCAATATCTCACCACCCCTGTTTAAAACAGCTAAGGAGTTGTCAAATACAATCACCAGTTCTCTCAGAGGTTCCCGATCCACCGCCTGACCCATTTCATGTACCATATGAACATATGCATGTATCTGTTCGGAAAGCATTCTTTGCCTACCGGCGACATTGACAAACAAAACATCTTGTTTTGTTTTGTTAACATAATAATAAAATGAACTTATAATAATCAAAGACCCTAATGTGGGTAGGAAGAGCATTAAGGTGATGGCTCTTCTAACAGAGAATTTCATGAACGGTTTTAAAATCTTGAATGACTTACTTTTGATATTCATGGAATAATTTATTCATTGGAGGAAATTGTTCACCTAACATCTTTTCCCTTGTTAATTTTCTGAATCCTGAAAATTAATAAGCAGGGTCGACACTGACTTAAATCCCTGAACAAAAACATTAAGATAATGTTGCGCGGATGTTTTTTTTAATAGTCCTTTTTTATGACTTCGTTTCATTTTGTTAACTCCTTAATAATTCTGTATTAAATTACTCTTTACTATTTTTTTTGACTCATTTATTCAATGTTTTTCTTAACTCTTCTTTCGGCCATTATTGCATAAAGAATCGGAACCACAAAGGTGGTAATAATCGCCAGAGACATACCCCCAAATGAGGGGATAGCCATCGGTATCATTACATCCGATCCCCGGCCGGATGAGGTCAGAATCGGAATCAAAGCTAAAATAGTTGTACTGGCAGTCATCATGGCAGGTCTTATTCTACGAGCCCCGGCGAATACGGTGGCTTCCCGAACCGCCTGTATTGTTTTTGGTTTTCGACTGGCAAAACTTTGGTCCAGATACGTACTAATGATAACTCCATTATCACTTGCAATACCAAAGAGAGCCAGGAATCCAACCCATACGGCAACACTAATGTTTATGGTATGTATCTGGAACAAATCACGCATATTTATTCCTGTAAAATTAAAATTCAAGAACCAATCTTGGCCATACAACCAAATCATGAGAAAACCACCGGCCCAAGCTACAAATATTCCTGAAAAAACAATCAATGTTGTGGAAACACGTTTGAATTGGAAATACAAAATCAGGAAAATGATAAATAATGCCAGGGGCAAGACAATCCGCAGCCTTTTGGTTGCCCGCAATTGATTCTCGTAATTACCGGCAAAGGCATAACTGACTCCCGCGGGAATAACAAATTCGCCGGAATCAATTTTACTTAACAGATAACGCTGAGCCTGTTCCACAACATCCACTTCCGCCCAATCACCCTTTTTGTCGAATAGAACATACCCGGTTAAGAACGTATCTTCACTCTTAATCACTTGGGGTCCCCGCACATAGATTATATCGGCCAATTGGACAAGGGGTATTTGAGTCCCGTCAGGTGCCGGAACCAGGATAGATTCGAGAGATTCGATATTATCACGCAATTCCCGCATATATCGAACCCGTACTGGATATCGTTCCCGTCCTTCCACTGTCGTTGTGATTTGTTTCCCGCCGATAGCCACTTCAATGACATCCTGCACCTGTCGAAGATGCAGCCCATATCGGGCTATAGCCCGGCGATCGATTTCAATTTCCAGGTAGGGCTTACCCACGATTCTATCGGCAAAAACAGCCGAGGCTTCCACAGCAGGCACCTCTTTCAGAAATTTCTCCAATTGCAAACCTACACGCTCAATTGTTTCCAGGTCAGGCCCCTTGACCTTGATTCCCATGGGAGCCCGCATACCGCTTTGCAGCATAACGATACGAGCAGCAATGGGTTGCAAACGAGGCGCGGATGTTGTACCGGGAATTTTTGCAACCTTCACCAATTCATCCCAAATATCTCTCGCAGTTCGTATATGGTCTCGCCACTGACGATATGGTTTTCCTGAAGGATCAGGAACCAGATCACCCTTTACATCGCGAATAAAATTTCCGTCGGAATCTGTTTTGAACTTTTCGTGATTCCCATCTTTATCAACTATATACTCCGATTTGTAATTAATAATCGTTTCTATCATAGAAATGGGCGCCGGGTCCAGGGATGTTTCGGCACGGCCAAGTTTACCCACCACCATTTCTACTTCAGGCACAGAATACAAAGCTTTATCTAATCGTTGTAATACATCTAATGCCTCTTCAATTCCGGCATGGGGCATGGTTGTGGGCATATACAAATAAGAACCTTCATCCAGTGGCGGCATGAATTCTTTCCCTAACCCCGGGAATGTATGCTGCATTGTATTATACACCTGTGTTTTTTTTATGAAATCCGGGAGAAAGGAAAACATACTCCCGAATCCTATCCATGCCGTAAATCCAATCACCAACAACCCTGCAGGAATGGTCATGAAGAGGCCCTTATGGTCCAGGGTCCAACGCAACATACCGGGATAAACACGGGTAAAGAGTGAGATGAATCCCAACACTACCAGCATGACCATGGCCACAAAAATAGCGTTCAAGAAAACACTCTTACCGTACCCCAATGGTGCCCAGGTAGTGGCCAATAAATAAATGACAAGCGCGACGATCGACCAATTTAAAATCTTGGGAATACGATCAGTGATGTCTGATCCCAATCGTGATTTTACGAAAGGATATGCACCCATGATCACAATCATAAGGCCAATCCACCATTTCACAAAAAAGAGCGTAAGCAATCCGACGAGTATTAATCCTCCATTGGTGATTTGTTTGAGTGACTTTCTTTTCAGTTTTTTTGAATAAAGGATATGGGCAATCGCTGGTAAAACCGTCAGGGCTAAGATAACCGAAGAAATCAAGGCAAACGTCTTCGTATAAGCCAACGGTTTGAACAGTTTCCCTTCCGCTGCTTCCATGGTGAAAACGGGAAGAAAACTTACCACTGTTGTGGCCACAGCGGTCAATACGGCTCCCCCGACTTCGGAAGTAGCATTCCGTATAACACCTAAAGTCGTCTTGATTCCTTTTTCAATACTTTGCTTCGCCTCGTCCAAGTGTTTCAACATATTCTCCGAGACAATGATACCCATATCAACAATGGTCCCGATAGCAATGGCAATTCCGGAAAGAGCGACAATATTGGCGTCCACCCCAAAGAGTTTCATCCCAACAAAAACCATGAGGACAGTCAAAGGTAGTAGACTGGTGATCAGGAAGGAAGATTTCAGATGCATCAACATGACCAAAATCACGATGATGGTTATTAAAATCTCATCCCGCAGAGCATGATTCAAGGTTCCCAATGTTTCATAGATTAACCCTGTTCGATCATAAAAAGGGACTATGGTTAGTTGTGATTCCGTTCCATCCGGGAGTGTTTTATTAGGCAGACCCGGACTGATTTCCTCAATTTTTTCCTTGATATTTTTGATCGTGGCCAAGGGATTTTCCCCATAGCGGACCACCACCACGCCACCCACCACTTCAGCGCCTTCTTTATCCAAAGCGCCGCGTCTTAAAGCGGGGCCATAGGATACATGAGCCACATCTTTGATATAGATGGGAATATTATTCACCATTTTGATGACAGAGTATTCTATATCATCAAGGGATTTAATGAATCCCAACCCGCGGATCATATATTCCACACGGTTTATTTCAATCGTCCGTGCTCCCACATCCACGTTGGACATTTTAATAGATTTAAATATATCCGACAATTTAATTCCATGTTCACGCATGGCAGCGGGATCCACATCAATTTGATATTCTTTTACATAGCCGCCCACGGATGCGACTTCGGACACACCGCCGGCCGATAACAGTGCATAGCGAACGTACCAATCCTGTACGGATCTCAATTCATCCAGATCCCATCCGCCGGTGGGATTTCCGTCTTTGTCACGCCCTTCCAATGTATACCAATAAACCTGTCCAAGAGCAGTTGCATCAGGTCCTAATGTAGGTTGAACTCCTTGGGGAAGCGTCCCGGCCGGAAGGGAGTTAAGTTTCTCCAGGATGCGACTTCGGGTCCAATAAAATTCAGCATCTTCTTTAAAAATTACATATATAGACGAAAATCCAAAAAATGAATATGACCGAACCGTTTTAATTTCCGGGATGCCCAGTAAAGCAACAGTCATTGGATAGGTTATTTGATCTTCCACATCCTGGGGTGACCGACCCATCCATTCCGTAAAAACAATTTGCTGATTTTCGCCGATGTCAGGGATTGCGTCAACCGGAACCGGATTTCGCTCTAACCCGGGAATATCCCAGTCAAAAGGCGCCACCATGATACCCCAAGTCACCATGACGAACAAGAAAAGACCCACGATTAATTTGTTTTCGAGACAGTATTTGATAATCTTGTCTAATAAAGACAAGCGTACATCAGAGTTCATCTTACTGCCCGCCTTTCATGTCCATGTTTTCCTGTGGACTGAATTCAGCTTTGATATCCCCACAGCCAAGCATTTTTGATCCTAAATATGGATTTTTCACCTTTGAAGATGATTGCATCCAATATGCTCCTTTATTATCAAATGCCATGGGACAAAAAACCTGGTAATATTTTTGCCCACCCGTATGTCCAAATGTTTTCTCTATTTCAAACATAGTTGCTGACACACTATTAAATCCGCTTCGAACTGATTCGATTGAAGTCCAATGCTGTAAATGCTCCAAATTAGAAAGCAACATTTTTCTTTTTTCTACCCATTCATTTTTGGCACGTCCCTTCAAATTTGTTTTTGCAGCCGTCGTTCCTTCCACAACATTCCGTAAGGCTGTCAATGCATTTTTCGCCGGTTCCAGATCATCTGCTGCCAAGGCAGATTGGGCAACAAAATAGGAGTTAAACATTTGATTCAATATCAGCATAAACGATTCATTTACATGCAAATTTTCCTTTTGTTCATGGGCTGAATGATCTACAGTAGGCTGACTCTGCTTTTGGCTTGTTTTAGGAGTTGATCCGGACATATCACCATGCCCGGCGTGACCGGTCATGACCACGCCCCCTTCCGGATTCATCATACTGGGTTTAGCAGCAATTTGCATGGCGCTGTCAATTTTGAAATTGCCTTTCGTGACCACTATTTCACCTTCTTGTAAACCGGATACCACAATATAATTATCTCCTGCTCTGGCGCCAAGTTTTATTTCTCTACCCTCAAAAATGGGTTCATCTTTACCAGGAACTCGAATATAAACCACAGCTCTTTTACCCGTTAATAGAACTGCACTGGCGGGCACAAGTAATGGTTTTTCAGTACTTCGGGACTCATTTACGATACCCAAATCCTCTGCTCTGACCAAGGGCATTCCGCATATATCACAATCACCGGGGCTGTCTTTTACAATTTCCGGGTGCATTGAGCCTACCCATTTACCAGCCATATTTGGATTCACAACATGTCCATGAGCATCGATTTGTGAATGAACTGTCGCTTTAACAAACATGTTCGGTTTTAATTTTCCATCTTGATTCGGAATATTCAATCGAACTTTAACCGCCCTTGTTTTGGGATCCAGAACGGGATCAATGAAGGCCACACGCCCAGAAAAGGTTTCTCCTGGTAATGCCTCCACTTCAAAGCTCACTTCTTGACCATAAGCCAGCCAGGCCAGATCGGATTCATAGGCATCCAGAATTATCCACACCCGGCTAAGATCAGCTACCGTATAAATTCTCGATCCTGTTTTTACATACATTCCTTCCACCGCATTCTTATGGATAACAACACCGGAAAGGGGGCTGTATATTTCTATCCGATCCGAAGGTGTACCCCTGTCCTCAATTTCACGAATCTGATCCAACGTCAGACCCAATAGACGTAGTTTTTCCTGGGCCGACTCCAACATTACTTGGGCACTGCGTCCGCCGACACTACCAACAGATTTTTCTCTTTCTGCCATCATTAGGGCTTGCAGGTATTCTTCTTGTGCGGCATAAAGATTCGGGCTGTATATCTCAGCCATATGGTCACCTTCTTGAACGGAAATACCTGTATAATCAACGTATAGATGTTCCAGGCGTCCCGGGAACCAGGCGGTGATGTGCTTCATCAACGTTTCATCATATTCCACTTTCCCCGACAGCCTGGTCTCCGCGCGGGCGATATCCCGGCGGACCGGTGTTGTGGTAATACCCGCTATGGCCACTGCCGCTTCTGACATTCTATATTCTCTAGGACCTTCTCCTCCGGTTGAAGTTTCCATAGGAATCAAATCCATGAAACAGATGGGACATTGTCCCGGATCGGGTAAGTTGATTTGGGGATGCATGGCGCAGGTCCAAAATGCAACCTCCGATTGAGCCGATGAAAGATCATGTTCTGTCATTTTTCCCTTCGCCTCCCCGGGTCCGGCAATCCACAACCCCAGTAAAAAGGCCACAAGGATCAATCCCCAAGCGTATCTCGGTACTGAAAAAACTGCTGTTTTTATTTTTTCAATGAAACTTTTCATAATTTACTCCCAATTGGTTTTCCAATTAATGTTTCCAGTTTTGAACGGGACTTAAGAAAGTCCACAAGTGATTTTTCATATTTCAGTGAAAATTGCAAATATCTGCGCTGTGCATCCACAAGGGTTAGAAAATCTACTTCGTCACTAATATAAGCTTTCTCTGATGCACCCAATGACTCGAGGCTTTTGGGAATCAGAACATCTTTATACAAATTATACTTACGTTCGGCTTCGGTTAAGTCATACCATACATTTTCGATCTGAGTTAAAAGTGTATTTTCTACACTCTGTCTGAATTCTTGGGCTGCATTTTTTTTGTATTTTGCTGACCGGACTGTTTTAGCATTTTTCCCCAGCCAGATGGGAAGATTGAGCGAAATCTTGAATACCATTGGGTCTTTACCGCTGTCAATAACGGGAGTACCGCTGCCATCTAATTTCTCTCCAGTACCAATCTTATCTACTCCCAATCCGAAATCAGGAAAATATTCTAAACGGGCTCTTTTTAAAGCTTGGGTTTGTTTGGTTACCTGACTTCCGGCGGCTAAAAGACCGGGATTGCCCTCAAGCGCGATATTCAAAATGTCAGTTTTTTCTAGTTCCAAAGTTAAAAAATCCAATGAATCAGCGATGATTACTTCAGACAAGGTCGTGTCATTCAATATTTCTTGAAATTTTTGCAGTAGAGGTCTTTTTTTAGCCTCTAAGGATTTCAGATCGTCTTTTAAATTGATTAATTCGATCTGTGTTTTAATGACATCGAGGTGGCTGGATAAAGCCGTTTTATATTTGGATTGAACAACCCATTCCCAGTTTTGGACCAGATCGATATTTTGCCGGGTGATTCCGATGGCTTTCTCTAAAAAATAATTATCATAATAGACCAATTTTGTTTGGGATTCTACTTCCAGTCTTTTCTGCTGAAGCCGGTGAAAAAGGATTTCAGATTGGGCTGTCTGAACCTTGCCCTGGGTACCCAATTTTCCAAACCAGGGAATCATTTGAGTTAAACCTACCTTGTATTCCTGGGGTCCCACAGCTGTTTCCACATTTTCTAAAAAATATCCAAAACTTAATGTGGGGTTTGGAAATCCTTTTACGACAGCAATTTGATTTACGGCTGCTTCCCATAGATTGTAAGCCGAACTAATACCTGCATTCTGTTTTTGGGCGGTCATTACATAGTCATCCAATGTGGGCTCCGTTGGAGTGGGGTATACACCTCCCCAAAGGCTCCCAGCCAATGTCAAGACAGTGAACGATATTCCGGTAATATATTGTTGGTTTATTAAGCGATTCATAACGATCCTTTTTATTGAAGAAAGACTAATTTTCCGGAAACGAATTAGACGTACGAATCCGGTCGACAGGTTTAAACCTGTCTCAATTTAAGAATCGTTTATAAGCGAAGGGGAGTAAGAAAAGAGATGGGTGGTGATGCAGAAGAATTTTGGATATATGAGGTTGGTAAATATTCATTGCGAAGGTCGCAAATTGCTGCTTCACCAAGTTGGCTGGCAGTTAATTCTATGTTTTGGTTGTTGTGAGCCTTTGGCCCGGAAATTAGCAACAGTGCAATGGGCGTTTCACATGATGTCATGGCCATTGAACAATCAACGACTTCTGGTTGAATACAGCAACTGGCCTCTATTTTTTGGCAACAGGAAATCTCGCAGTCCTCTGATGAAAACAACGGTGTTGCAAATGTGAAAGCCATAAAAGCAACCAAACTGATGGATATGAGTTTTTTTACCATACGCGTTATTATACTCAATAATCCGGATAAGTTCCAAATTATTTTATGATTTCGATCAGCTGTTTAAACTTTCCACCCGTCGCTATTCCCTGAATCTCAAACAGGACTGTTTCCACACTAGTAATTTCTCCTCCTGCTCTGCGAATCTTTTCAAGACCAATCGCTTTATTATATTCTTTTCGTGTTGAAGTTGCATCAGTTACCACTTCTACATTGTAATTTTTTGCCAATAAATCCTTTGCAGTCTGATACACACACACATGGGTTTCAATTCCGGCTAATACCACATTTTCAGGGTTTATTTCATCCAGCTTTTCATTGAACTCCTGATTCTTATCACAGGAAAACACATCCTTGGCAATGGGATTCAATCCTTTTAAATGGTCACTGATTTCTTCAACAGTTGGCCCCAGTTTATCCGGCAATTGTTCCATCCAGATGATTGGTACTTCAAGCAGACGGGCGCCTTTTATGAGCATGGCCAAATTCTTAAACAGTTCATCGGCATTTTGCATAATTCGAGCCAATTTTCCTTGGACGTCAATGATTACAAGTGCTGTGTTTTTTGAATTAAGCATAAAGGGGGATTTCCACTACTTTTTCCCAGCTCTCAACATCAGGTCCTGTTTTCATGGCTAAAATTCTATCCATTTTGTAATTATTCCTCACCGATAAATTACAAATTATCGTCTCTTTTTTCTCATCCGACATTTCCTTGTAAATCAAACTAATGTGGGGTAAAAATTCATACGGTTTTGGATCTGAAATGAAGTTTACCAATCGTTGCTGCAATTGTTCCAATTCCGAGGATTTTTCCAGTTCAATAAATATCGTTTTCCAGATATTTGAAGTATAATTTAATTTATCAATAGTAATGTATAATGGGGCGAATCCTTCTGCAACCTGCTCGAGAATTGTTTCTAATTCTTTGGCCTCAAGATCAGCTGGACTGAAAAGCGTACAGTGAGGAGAAAAAACAGGTGCCTCATATTCAGACGCCAAATCTGTTATAATGTTTTGCAAATATTTGCTGTCCTCCTCGGCTGGGGTCAACCAGATCGAGATCAATTTTTATTGCTCCAATCTTCGGCAAATTCGGTAAATATATCCTGCATCTTTTTGACCTCTTTTAACTCTTTTCTATCTTTTGACTTCTTTGCCTTTTCCTGGCGCTGGTCTAAAGCATCATAAATGCCAGATATTCTCCTGCCTCGCAAGGGATCTATGTCAGCCATCTCTAACACATCTGCAAATTGATCAGCTGATCCGAACTGGATAATCTGATCTGCGCAAACCCATCTGACATTCCGACTTTTATCATACAAATTTTTTGAAAAATAGTCTATCAATTCGGGATGCTCTTTCCTAAATGATGCAATGCGCTTGAAAATGGTTGGACGCAAATTATAAGAGGCATTTCCGTACACCGCCATATCCTTAAGCTTCTCCAGATTTTCATCGGTTTTTTCTTCAGTCAATATGTTTAAAGCAGTAGAACGGATCGTTTCACTATGAGATTCTTGGTCCATGGCCCAATCGAATTTTTCTTTTGCTTTCTCGAGATCGATTTTAATCAAAGAGGATAACGCTGTACTGACGATATAATCATTTTCTTCATTTTCGATCACATCAATCAGGAATGCACTGACCTCATCTGTTTCATATTCCTTCAATGCGTCAACAATGGATCGCTGAACACGCTCATCCTGACTTTCGTAATGCATCATAAGATCAGTTTCGCCCTTTCGTGGCTTGAGCTTTTGATACGTTTTAACTGCTTCCCGTCGTACATACCATTTTGGTTCTTCGGTTAATATAGAAACCAGTGTGCTGTGAATTTTGTTAGTAGAACGGGTTTCCCGTAATTCACGCGCAGCCCAAATTCTATCATTCGGCGCTGGAGCGTGTTGTAACTGGTATAAAAGTTCATCCGTTTTCTTTTTAAACATTAGGTTTTTTGGAATCTGAAACCCTTCATCCACGATGACCATGCGCGGTTTCGTTTCTGCAGGAAATGTGAACGTGTCTTCTTCCTTATCAAAAAAGAGTTTATAACGATTGATACGGCCATCATCAATGACCACGGTCATCGGCAGTTTGAATAAGGATGTAGCTTTAATATCCTGTGTCTGTTTTAGTGTTACCGAAACCATATTACTGCGGCGGTTGTAGCGGTAACTGGCTGTGATATCAGGAACTCCAGGTTTATAAACCCATTGTTCGAAAAACCAGTCAAGATTTTTTCCTGTTGTCACTTCGATGGCTTTCTTCAAATCAGTGGTTTCAACATTTTTCGCGGCATGCGTTTGTGTGTAATGTTTTAATGATCTGAAAAATGCATCATCGCCAAGGTATCTGCGAATCATGTTTAAAATAATCGACCCCTTGGCATAAATATTGGCATCAAACAATTCGATAGAATTGTAAAAATAGGGCTGGAGCGTTGGACGTCTGTGAACCTTATCTGCACCTATGGCGGCATCCAGATTTTGCAGGCGCTCATATTCTGCCAGTTCGGTACCGGAATAATGCTCGGTCCATAGCAAATCTAAGTAAGTGGCAAAACCTTCATTCAGCCAAACATTGGGCCAATTCCGTGTTGTAAGATAATCCCCAAACCATTGGTGGGCAAGTTCGTGAGCTACCAAACCGTCACTGGTATGAATGGGTCTAACATTTTCTTCATGCATGGTTCGGTCGGTCTGGTGGGTAGATGTCACATTTTCCATCCCTCCCCACATAAAATCCTCAACAATGGTCTGATCATATTTTTCAAATGGATATCTAACACCGGTAATTTCACTGAAAAATTCCATCATTTCCGGCGTTTTTCCGAAAGAGCGTAGTGCATCTTCGCTGTCATGATGGTTATAAACCCAGTAATTCACAGGTATACCATCCCATTCATCTTCCACCTTTTTATACTCACCCACAGCTATGGATAAAAGGTAGGTCACATTGGGTACATTTTCCCGCCAGTGAAAGGTTTGCTGGTCGTCAATTTCCTTAACAGAAACAAGCTCACCATTGGAAATGGCAGTTAAAGGTTTATCCACTGTAATATTGCATTCCCAGGTCATCTTATCATTGGGATAGTCGTGGAGCGGTACCCAAAAATGGTTGTCTATATCTTCGCCCTGCGTCCAACCCTGAAGTTGTTTGTCGGGATAACTGGAATCAGGTCTTACAAAATAAAATCCTATTGTTGGATGGGATGTAAAGTCAATATTAACTGTAATAGTATCTTCCCATCCGTAGGCTTTGTCAAGATTGATCCAAAGATTTTTGCTATCTTGTGTAAAGGTTAATAATTCATTTCCAAGTGTGACGCGATGGATTGATGTGCTTT
The DNA here is from genome assembly GCA_964538995.1 of uncultured bacterium. Classification (GTDB taxonomy): domain Bacteria; phylum Fidelibacterota; class Marinisomatia; order Marinisomatales; family TCS55; genus JADFRD01. The sequence goes on along the minus strand of CAZIFK010000017.1, from coordinate 21,051 downwards.
CAGTATCAAATGAAACTCGATTTGTTGAACTTGAAAAAGGGGTAAATGTATGACTTACATTCCCGCTGATAGTACCGGCTGTAATATCAACTTCAACGTCAATCGACATGTGGATCATGTCTTTTTCTCTATCAGGCGTGGTATGAAAAGACCTTTCCGGAGCAGCAAAAAGCAATGATGCAATGAACAGAAAAATAATAAATATTCTATGCATTTAAACCTCTATATAATTTCTATTCAAAGATCGAAAAAGTTGATGCAATAAAGATACTAAAATAGTGTTAGTCTTTTAGTATAACCATGACCGGGCAATTGACATGGTTAACTATACCTTCATCAATAGAATCAAAAAAGTGCTCTTTGAATGTGCTCATTCTACGATGACCTAAAATCAATAAATCAACATCACTTGTGTATTCTGCAATTGCTTTGGTTATACTTTCGTTTTCGACAATTAGAATTTTGATCTTTTCAACATCATCTTCAAATCCACATGAGGATATTGTTTCTTTAATGTCATCTACCGTTATCTTTTTAGGAGCATCCATCATCATGGACATTTCACCTGCGCGGAGGTCATTCACATGAATAACTGTCAGGTTTGCTCCTAGCTGGTTCTTCAATTCCATTGCTTCGAGGATCACACTACCATCATCACCCCTACCGCAGAGTGCCAACATAATATTTTTATAACTCATATTTTTATCCTATTCAAAATCTTCTAATAATTTTTTCGCTTCTTCAATTTCGAACCGTTCTTCCACAAGGTAATCCGGATCGGGTGGTGCAGAAATCACTTCTTTTACCAATTTAATTGCATCCTCTGCCTGTCCATCTTTATATAATGCTCTCGCAAGGTAATTTTTTTGCACTGGGGTAGCTTTCCCTGTCTTAACAGCTTTCTGCAGCCAGAGAATGGCATCATCATTATCCGGCCAAGATAAAATAAATGGAATGTAGGGTGATTTGTAATGGACAGCGCCCAGCATAAAATAACCACCGCCATTTTCAAGTTCAGGATTTAATTCGATAATAACTTCCGAATGCTCCCTCATTAGATCAGCAACACCTTCTTTTGCGGCAGCAAAGATACCGTACACTTCCGCCCATTTACCAAGACAGGTCAAATACCAATATCGAATTTCTGCAGATTCAGGATACTTGGCAATCATGTTTTCAGCAAGAGCTTTACCTTTATTATACTCCTTTTTTCGTTCTTTCTCGTCTGTTAGAACATATGTCCCTTTATAATAATATGATTTAAGAAGATACACTCCGGAGGTTTCTTCAGTAGCTATAATTTTTATCGAATTTTCGAAGTGACGGATAGCCTCATTGATATTATGAGGTTGCGCTGTTGTTCCAATTGCACCATCTGCCCTGTTTTCATAGGCGATGATTCCTTTTTCTAATTCAGAACAAAACGCAAAAGAGATAAGAAAAATGAGATTAATAATACGTTTCATAATAGATAAGTATACTGCAATTTTATGAAATAATAAAACCCTCATGAGAATTAAAATATCTATCTCATTCCGGACTTTTATATTATAATCAATCCTGATTAACAAGGTTGTAAATAATGAAATATGGTACCATAGCCGGCGGAGAAACGTCAACCGTCCAATCTGCCAGAGATATACTTGAAAACGGTGGTAATGCGTTTGACGCTGCTGTGGGAGCTGTTTTTACGTCAATGGTATCTGAACACAATCTCACGGGTCCCGGTGGTGGCGGTGCTTTTCTTGCATGTCCCGTTGATCAAGATCCCGTATTATTTGACTTTTTTGTGGATACTCCCCTTCCGCAACCAGATAAAATACTGGATTTTTTCAGTACCTGGGTTGATTTTGGTCCAAGTCAGCAAGAATTTCATATCGGACAGGGTTCTGTAGCTGTACCAGGGAATACAGCCGGACTTTTAAAGGTGCACGAACGTTTAGGAGGGCTGCCGCTAAAAGCAGTGTTGGATCCTGCGATTAATACTGCAAGAAGAGGCGTTATTCTCAATGAGGCCCAGGGTTACCTAATGAAAATACTTGAACCGATTTTGACCCATTCCAGCAGCGGAAAAGAATTATTCGCACCGGAAGGGGAAATTCTAAAAAAAGGGGACCAATTCCAAAATCCTCATTTCGCAGATTTCCTGGAAGAGCTCGTTAAACAAGGTGCCGGCTTCTTTTATAATGGCGAAGGATCCAAATACATTCTTAATGCCGTTGGTTCAAAAGGTTTACTTACCGCCGACTGCCTTAAGAATTATACAGTCGTTGAGAGGGTTCCCTTAAAAAGTCGATTCAATGGAAAAACCATGTACACGAATCCAGCGCCATCAGTTGGCGGCTCTCTGATTGCCTTTACATTGCAATTATTGAAACAGTTTAATGGTGGTTCCCATACTGACATTTTGCATCTGGTACATGCTATGAGAATAACTGCTAAAGCCAGGAAGGATGTAAATAATAATCCTGATGATAATTATCTCATCTCGCAAATACTCGAAGATGATACTTTTAAATATTATTTTGCACAATATCAATCCTTCAACTCTACCGAAGGAGCAGAAAGTGAGCCTCCTTCCCGCGGGGCTACTACTCAAGTAAGTATCATTGACAAAGCCGGAAATGCAGCAAGTGTTACAACAACCAATGGTGAAGGATGTGGATATTTAATCCCCGAATTGGGTGTAATGTTGAATAATATGCTTGGCGAAGAAGACTTGAACCCATCAGGATTTCACAATTTTTCGAAGCAGGAGCGCCTGCCAACAATGATATCCCCCACTGTTGTAGTTGGCAATGATGGACCTGAGCTGGTCCTGGGCAGCGGCGGAAGTAACAGGATTCGTTCGGCAATTTTACAAGTAATGTTAAATTTCTTTATAAAAGGGATGAATCTTGAAGGTGCTATTAAATCATCCAGGATTCACCTGGAAGGAAACGTTCTCCATTGTGAACCGGAAATACGGATGCCTAGTCGTAAAAAACTTCCGGATAACATTCAAATTCACCAGTGGAGTGCACAAAATCTATTTTTTGGTGGTGTTAATGCTGTTTCAAAATATGAGGCAATCGGGGATCCGAGACGGGGGGGAACCGGTGTGATTTGTTAGAAATAAATATAAAAACCCGACAAACCATGCCAAAGGCAGACAAGCAAGGATGCTCATCGTACACACATAAAAAAACCTTATTAGCTTCGCACCGGGTTTATTTTTGAACATACAATTCCTCTAAAGTTAGTATGATTAAGGTTTTTTTATTGTTGATTTGGATGTCCCGACTAATTTATTGCTAATAGAAAAGCCAAACATTGAACATCCTACGGAGTTCAGTAATCATTCATTTGAAGTTTTATAAACATGTAATCCGCCGGCTGGCGGATTATTCAACTTATTTAGTCGGACTCCGGGGTTATAGTTGGACTCCGTTAGGAGTCTCATATCTATAGCACTTAAATAAAAAGAGAAACCAACGCCGTTAGGTGTTGAATATTTTTTGCATGAATTTATCCAAAGTAGTAAAGATTCCTACAATTGGCATAAAATAATCAACAAAAAAATAAAAGATTACTTACTACTAAATATCTTTCTATCATTGTAATATTTTGCTAATAGACCAGTTCAGGAACAAATTCGTGGAACGAATTTTGGTTGAGGTTGGTCTATTATTTCCATAACTTTACCCTTGAAATATGCTAATACTCTATACAAACTATATGAAATTAATTATACGTGGAAAAACTCCCACAATATTTCCATATTCCAATCATAATATCGCAATAGGTGCATCGTGAGAATCCCAAGTACTTTAAATACACCTCAACTTTAAATTGCTAAAAAGGAGAATCTACCATGTTAAATAAGTCAAAGAGCACTGATTCAAGTCGAAGACAGTTTCTTTCCAAATTTCTTCCACTGTGCGCTATATCGTGTTTCGGTTTCAATAAAATTGCACTTTGCCAATCCAATGACTCAGAAGAAAGTGATATTCCGTTCGAAACAAGAATCCAGCGCGATTATGGTAAATCTGTCGAGGATGTTTGGCGCCTCCGCTATAATTATTACATCAACACAATGGAATTCCTCGGAGATGAGCTAGGAAGGAACATTTTGATAGACCTGCTAAAAAAGAAACACGATGTTAATGAGAAGGAAAATTCCAGCGACAATCCAGAAAACACCTTTTCCAAATATACTAAGGAGACCAAAGAAGCCATAAATGGGTCATATCGCAATAAATTAGAGGTTGAAATTGTTGCAGATACCGAGAAAGCATTTGAAGTAAGGATTTCTAAATGCATATGGGCAAAAACCTTCTTAGCTAAGGATGCTGGTGATATTGGATATGCCTCACTCTGCTATGGTGATTTCGCAAGTGCAAAGGTTTACAACAACCACCTGCAATTGCGCCTTACTAAAACTCTTATGAATGGTGATGAGTTCTGCAACCATCGGTTTACGTGGAAAGGTTAAAGAAGGAGCAACACACGCTGCTACGGACGTGAAATGCAGGTAGTGTGGAAACTTTAGTCAGAAAGACGAAATGAAGTTTAGAGAAAAGAAAATGTTAGTTAAACACGCCGCAGAGCTACGTTAGGCCGATTCTGCTTAAATTAAAAGATTAAGCGGCATAATACGAATAATGAAATAGAATAACAATTTACACTTGGGGAAATAATGGATTTTTATGATTTGATAAGAGGTAGAGAAAGCGTTAGGGATTATAACCCAAACAGGACTATTGACGAGGTTGTTTTAAATAGAATCTTGAATGCGGGAAGGTTGGCTCCATCAGCATCCAACAGGCAACCTTGGACATTTCTACTTGTTTCATCAAAAGAGAAACTCGAAGAAATACGGGCTTGCTATGAAAAGTCGTGGTTTCAACAAGCTCCTCATATTTTGATAATAATTGGTGATAAAACAAAATCTTGGATTCGGTCTTATGATGGGTATAATTCAATTGAAACTGATTTAGCAATAGCCATGGATCATATTATTTTGGCAGCGGAATATGAAAATATTGGTACATGTTGGGTTGAAGCATATGATTTGAAAATACTATCCGATGCTATTTCTCTAAAAGAAAACGAGGTAATATTTTCGATCACTCCTTTAGGATATCAAAATAAGGGATATCGAAAACAGGGTAACAAAAAGAGAAAACCTTTAGAAGAAATCCGAAAAATAATATAATTATATTCAGTCATACGAAATCAAGTGGACCCAAAAGTACATAGTGAAAATCAATCGAAACTAATCCTCCCGGTGTATAAATTCCATTAACCTAATACGATATAATGATTATGGGTGATATAAGTCAAAAGTTTCCGCATATTGACAATGTTATACTTTCTTAGAAAAGGAGAAAACAAAATGATTGTTCGAAAATACTGCGGTTTATGTCTATTAATGATACTAACTCTGATTACTTGTTCTCCGAAAGAGGTAGGCCCTTATTCATCGCCACAAGATTATAATTGCAAGCCTCCTCCTCCAGATGTATTCACGGCTGTTGGGGTTGATCTAGAATTTACTCAATCAACGTTTGGCAAGATAATAACGGGGGATTTCAACATTGAGACGGATCCCCAAGTGATTGCGTTAGCGACTAAGGCTGTAACAGATGATAGAATCAGAAATTATCTTCGTTGTCTAGCTATTCATAGAGATAAATACACAAACGATCAAGCTGCCTATTTTGACTTGAAATCAAATTTCATGGCAACTGAACCAACCACAGAACAATTGTTGGAATGGCAAAAAGATAATCCTTACCCTATGGATAGAATCAACAATATTACCAAAATTGGTGATGTTGCTGACTTCGTATTTAAATTCTCAGCCGACGATTGGCAACCTGTAGAAGGGGATGGACACCAACTGCGCATACCGTTTGAAAAGCATAAGGTGAACTATCCTCATATCACCGTTCAACAAAAAGAAGAAAATGGAAACTGGAAAGACATAGATTACGAGAGGGAAGTAGATAAATTCAATAACGTGATAGTTACCATTGCAACAGTGGGATTCGATGGCCGTGTCGTTTTGAAATAGAGCAGATGTCGTTCAAAAAGGTTCCACACATAACAAACGGATGAACCGGAGCGGGATAGCGCGGAGGGCTCGCTGCGCTCGGTAACGTCAATTCACCGCCCGGTCATCCGAAACGTTACCCTTTTACACAAATCACTTGCTTTAAAGTATGTACAACTTCCACCAAGTCATTCTGGTTTTCCATAACCAAATCAATATCCTTATAAGCGCCAGGAATTTCATCTATAACTTGTTTATCTTTCCGGCATTCTACGCCGAAAGTTTGATCAGTTAAATCTGTAACAGTGAACCGTCTTTTGGCTTCATTTCGGCTCATGATCCTGCCGGCTCCGTGAGCACAGGAATGGAATGATTCCGGGGCGCCCTTGCCGCGAACGATAAAACTTTTTGCGCCCATACTTCCGGGAATAATTCCAAGATCGCCTTTTCTTGCTCGGATAGCTCCTTTCCTGGTTAGCCACACTTTTTTGCTGTAATGCATTTCTTCTTCAACATAATTATGATGACAATCAATTGCATTTTCCAACACGCTGACGGAACGTCCCAATGATTTTGGAATCGCTTTCAGAATCGCTTCCATCATAAACCGGCGATTGACCCTGGCGAAATTCTGGACCCATTTCACTGCTTTGATATAATCATTAAAAATGTTTGATCCTTCCGGTAAATACGCTAGATCTCTGTCCGGAAGATGAATATGCTG
>CAZIFK010000017.1:0-14190 GCA_964538995.1 uncultured bacterium | reverse complement strand
ATAGAAGACAAATTGTCCGGGAGATCATTTGCATTCAGATTCAGCTTGCAAGCCATCATTCCACAGCCAATATCGACTCCAACTGCTGCCGGAATGATCGCTTTTATAGTGGGTATGACCGATCCGATTGTTGCCCCCAATCCCCAGTGGACGTCCGGCATGGCGGCTACATGATGATGAATAATAGACAATTTAGAAACGTTCTCGAGCTGCCTGCGGGCCTGTGTTTCAACCTCGTTACTGTAAATGTAAACCGGAACGTTACCAGAGATTAATGTTTGTTTGATGGGCATGATGAATTGGTTAATCTATTGTTAGAGGGCTTTGCAAAGTCCTCTGTTACATATAAATATACACCAAATTGAAAGAATGGTTTCTTATTGAAACACGGTTCTAACAAATTTGTCATTCTGATCGAACGAAGTGAGAGAAGAATCTCAAGTGTTATCCGATTATTGTACATTTGAGATCCTTCACCGCGTGGGGGCGGTTCAGGATGACTAATATTTTTTTTGTTCACATTATTGAAATGCAGAACTACAGACAGGAATGTCTGTCCTACCCTGAATATTTCTACACTTCTGAATATTTTTCTTTTTTTCGTTCGGATAGCCGTTTATTCTGATCCAATTCCATTTTCCGTAATCGAATCGATTTCGGTGTGACTTCCACCAATTCATCTTCAGCAATAAATTCAATGAATTGATCAAGAGAAAGCTGTCTTGGCGGACGAAGTGTGACTGTGTGATCCGATCCGGAACTTCGCATATTCGAAAGCTTTTTCTCTCGGGTGATGTTTATAACTAAGTCATCAGATTTGTTACGTTCACCGATGACCATTCCATCATATACTTCTGTACCTACATTAATGAATAATTCACCCCGATCCGCCATTCCAACACAGGCGTAAGTTGTCACCCTTCCATTTCGATCAGCCACTAATGCTCCGGTTTTTCTTTGCGGAATTCGTCCAAACCATGGTGCAAAACCATCAAATAATTTATTCATAATCCCAGCACCTTGAGTATCCGTCAGGAATTGGCTTCGAAATCCAATCAATCCCCTGGATGGAATTGAGAATTCCATGGATACACGACCATGACCATGGTTTTGCAAATTGGTCATCTTTCCCTTTCTACCTGATAACTTTTCAGTGACAATACCAACTTTATCTTCCGGGATATCCAGAAAAACTTTTTCCATTGGCTCCATCACTTTTCCGTTTTCTTCGCGGGTGATGACGTGTGGTTTTGACACCATGAATTCATACCCCTCCCGACGCATAGTCTCTATTAATACGGCCATTTGCAATTCACCTCGACCTCGGACCTCAAAAACATTCGTTTTTTCAGTGGATAACACTTGCAAAGAAACGTTACTCAAAATTTCTTTTTGAAGCCTTTCTTGAATGTGGCGTGTGGTGAGAAATTTTCCTTCAATTCCAGCAAATGGACTATTGTTAACATAAAAGAGCATGGAAACCGTGGGCTCATCAATCTTGATCCTCGGAAGTGGTTTTGGATCTTCATTGGAAGAAATAGTATCCCCAATAGTGATGCCATCCAAGCCTGCCACAGCGATTATATCACCAGCTTCCAGTTGTTCAACTTGGATCTTATTTAATCCGCTAAATGTATATAATGCAGAAAATTTATGACCATGAGTAATTCCGTTTTTTCCACATAGAGAATAAGTCGAATTCATCTTCAATATACCATTATTCAGTCTACCGATTGCTACTTGTCCAACGTAAGGATCATAATCCAAATTGGTAATCAAAAATTGCGGGATATGTGTAGCATCTGCAACCGGCCCTGGAATCTTTGAAATAATGGAATCAAAAAGCGGTTGCAAATTATCGGAATCATCTCCTAAAACATAGTGAGCTACACCTTCTTTTGCGTAAGTATAAAGGATCGGGAACTCAATTTGCTTGTCGGTTGCATCCAAATCGATGAACAGATCGTATACTTCATCAATCACTTCATCGATTCTTGCATCTGCCCGATCAATTTTATTGATCACAAGAATGATGGGGAGTTCTCTCTCAAGAGCCTTTTTCAATACAAACCGAGTTTGAGGCAATGGACCTTCGCTGGCATCCACAAGCAGTAATGCTCCATCCACAAGATTCAAACTACGTTCGACTTCTCCACCAAAATCAGCGTGACCCGGTGTATCCACAATATTGATTTTCACATTCTTGTAATGGATTGCAGTATTCTTCGCTGTGATTGTAATTCCGCGTTCTTTCTCAAGATCCATGGAATCCATGATACGATCTTCTATTTGCTGATGGGCTTGAAATGTGCCGCTTTGTTTCAACATTCCATCCACGAGGGTCGTTTTGCCATGATCTACATGTGCAATGATTGCGATATTTCTAAAATTTTCTTTTCTCATATATTTTCTTTGTAATTGGGTCAATATTTGGCTAAAAACAGCTGCGGAATTTCACCTATTAAGAGAAGGTTAAAAAGGAATATCACTCATAGAATACGGATTAAATATATTTAGCTTTATGATATTTAATTTTCAGTTAAGTAAATAACGCATGAATTTATTATTTTGAAAGGACAACTTTTTTTAATTATGCGACGCAGTTAAATTCACATTATGGAAAATGACTTATTCGACGACCCTGAATTTCAGAAACTGATCAGAAAATACCTGGTTTATCTTAAAAATGAACTTGCCGGGATAAAAGACCACATTGAAATCAGTAATATTATGGAAATCAGAAAATTCAGCCATAACCTGAAAGGAACGGGCGGTGGATATGGTTTTGATGAATTTACAGAGCTAGGTGGAAAAATCAATCTTGCTGCTCACGAGGAAAATATTCCGCTAATAAAATCTTTTGTTTCTGAGTTTGAAATAGAATTGGAAAAGGCTGTCAAAAAATTCAATTAAGATTAATCTAATTTGTTGAGGGAAAAATCCGGACCGGTTTCCCTATTATTTATAGTTGCTGCTCTCCGGTATAAGCTTCATTTTTCATCTAGGTAATTTCAAATAGAATACATTACCGTGTGGTTTATTGGGTTCGACCCAAACTTGTCCATGGTGTGCATCCGCTATCCGCTTTACAATGGCTGATCCAATACTAGTTCCGAGAATATTAGTTGAATCGATACGTACTCGGCGATTATAGAAACAAAAACAGAATGTTCGTCCTGATAACTTTTTATTTGGTGATTATGCTAAATTCAGTTGCTGTTTCATCTTTTCCAATAGTTTTTCTCTTTTAATAGGTTTCGATATGTAATCATTACATCCGGCGGCAGTACAATTGTCTCGATCTTTAGTAAAGGCATGAGCGGTGGTTGCAATGACCGGTGTCTTTTTCCAAGTATTAGTCTTCCGCATCCATCTGACCAAGTCTAACCCATCTTCATTCCCAATCAATGACAAATCTAACAGAATCAAATCAATCGTGTATTTTTTTAACTGTTGCTTAGCTTCCATAACCGAAACAGCGAAATAAATATCAAATTTCTTCTTCAGGAAAAACTCAGTAAGTTTTTGGGAACTGGCGTCATCTTCTACCAATAAAACCTGCTGCTTTTCAACAGGATCAGCAATCGTTTTTAATTTGACATCTTCTTTTTCGACCTGTTTTTTAGGAATACCGTTTTTTACCGAATTAAAGGTAAGCATAAAGGTTGTCCCCACACCCTTAGTACTCTTCACATCAATACCTACCTGGTTCATATCCAGGAAGCGCTTGGTAATGGCCATTCCAAGGCCAATTCCTTGATAATCCTTTGTGTAACCCTCGCTTTCCTGTGAAAAGGCTTCATACAATTTTTTCATGTATCCTTTAGAAATACCAATACCCGTATCCTGGATAGAGAGGACATATTGTTTGGCTTTTTGTTCTAAAGATACAGTGATTTTTCCCTGTTCTGTATATTTGGTGGCATTATCTATAATATTACTTATTGCTTGTAATACACTATTTTTATCGACTTTGATAAAGGCGTTCTCAATTTCACATGCAACCTCCAATTTCAAGCCCTTCTTATCAGCAATTGTTTGAAATTCAAGCACTAAACCCTTAACCAGTTTAACCAAATCATATTGTTCTATTTTTAAGTCGTACGACCCCGCTTCAATCTGGGAAATATCCAGGATCTCATGCACTGTGTCCATTAAACGGTTACCGCTGAGACTAATCACACCAAAGAATTCTTTCTCCTGTTCACCAACCAGATGGATCACACTAGTCTCCAGTAATTCGGTAAAGCCCAGAATCGAGTTTAAAGGCGTCCGAATCTCATGGGACATGTTGGCCATAAATATAGACTTTACCCTTGCGCCCTCTTGAGCTTTTTCTAAAGCAACCTCAAGTTCTGTTCGAGCTTTAATGCTTTCGGTAATGTCTCTGGAGACGCCCATAACTCCTAAAAACTCATTGTTTTCATCCCTTAGAATAGAGGAGGAAAGAAAAGATGTGAATGTCTCACCATTCTTGCGCTTGTTTAGTACTTCTCCATAGAATTGACCTGATTGTTGGGTCGTTTTATGAGCTTCTAATCCTACTGCTGGATCAGCATAGAGGATATTAATGTGCTTGCCCAGTACCTCAACTTTACTGTAGCCAAATGTTTTCTCAGCAGCTTGATTGAACTCTACGATTCTGCGTTTCTTGTCTACAGAAATGACCATATCCAGAGAACTTTCAATAAGGTACCTGGCATATTCCTGAGCTGCTTTTATCTTTTCTTCCGCTTTTTTACGTATTTTTATCTCTCTCTCTAGCTTGACTGTACGCTCCATTACCATTTTTTCAAGTTTATTCCGGTATTCCCACAACTCATAATCCCGCTGCCAACTCTGACAAAAATTTCGGGCTAACTGATAAATTTCCTTTTCAGTAAACGGTTTCCTGACAAATAATAGGTTGTGCTTAACAGCATCATGAAGTTCATCAGCTGCGTAATCGGTATAACCTGTAACGATGATGATATAGATCCGACTATCCAACTTCCGGATCTTCTGAGCTGTTTCGAGACCATCCCACCCCGGCGGCATGCGCATATCAATGAATGCTACTGCAAAGAGTTCGTTTTCCTCCAAAGCTTTTTTCACATATTCAAAACCCTCTTGACCTTGGCTCGCAAGGACTAAATCAAACGACTCCCGAAGTGGTCCATCGGTCGTACCTTCCTGAGAACTTAATGGACCTATTGATTCCAATGTAGGTGACAGGATATCCTCATAGGCCTCCAATATATCCTGATTATCATCAATAACAAGTATTCGCTTGTTAAATTGATTATTTTGTTCCATTTCCATAATCACCTAATATTATTTACACTATTAAAAATATTTAAAAAAAAATTCATTGATATATTACGAAACGGTTTCAATGATACTTTTTCCACAGCATTATCTATGGTATTATTACTAAATATATTAATCAATTCCAAGAGTGAATACGATTTTAATTTTCGATCAATTCTGTCAAAGGATAATAACAACGGGTTCCTCCTCCATGGCCAGCCACCAATATATCTGGTTCATCAACCTGGCATCGAACATCGGCGTAATGGCATCTTGGGTGAAACTGACACCCGGATGGTTTGTTTGAAATTACCGGCAACTCCCCCGGGATAGACTTGGGTAAACACTTCTCCTCAAAGGATCGTTCTGTCTCCAAAAGCGCTTGTGTATATGGATGTGCCGGTGAAGAAATTATTTTCGCTGTTTGTCCATATTCGACAATTCTTCCACCGTACATTACCAATAAATTGTCTGCCCATTCAGAAATAATGTTTAGGTCATGAGATACAAGGATTAACGTCAAACCGAATTCTTTCTGCAATCGGGAAAGTGTTTGTAATATTTTACGCCGCAAGGTAGCATCTAAGGCTGTAGTGGGTTCATCGGCAATTAGTATTGATGGTTCGCCAGCTAATGCTGCCGCAATTGCCACCCTTTGAAGCATACCACCGGATAGCTCATGGGGATAAGAATTCGCTATTTTTTCTTTATCTAGTAACCCAACCAATTCAAATAGTTCAGTTACTCTTTGCATTCCAACATTTTTATTCCGTCTCGTCCTATCCGGCAAGGAATCAAACACTTGTTTCCCACATTTCAAAACAGGATTCATTGAGGTGGTTGGTTCCTGAAATAAATATCCAATCTTTTTTCCCCTAACGCTTATGAGCTCTTGTGGTTTTAGGGACAATAAATTCGCAATTTCGCCATCGGGAAGATGTAAATTAACCTTACCCGAGACTTCTGCCCCCAATGGGAGAATCTGAAGAAGTGATTTACATAAAATGCTTTTCCCACTCCCAGATTCACCAACAATTCCTAGAGTGGACCCCGTCCATAAGTCAAAGTCTATCTTATCAATTACTGATACCAGTTCGCCATTCAAATTCAGCATAATTTCAAGATTGCGTACTGTAAGTATCAAATCATGGTTCTCAGAGAGTTTTCCATTAATTTCCTTGTCTACCATTTTCATGTCACAACAAACCAGCACTTTTTAAAAGGGATTCAGTATAGGAATGTTTCGGATTGTTGAAAATGGTTTCCCGGTCTGATACTTCAACCAAAATACCATCCTTCATTACAGCAACCTGTTGAGCAATAGAACGAACAATCCTCAAATCATGTGAAATTAACAAGTAGGTAAGCCCTTTTTCCTGTTTCAAATCTAACAATAGATTTACAAGGGCAGCTTGAATGGATAAGTCTTGAGAAGATAACGGTTCGTCAAGAATCAGTAGTTCGGGATTCGGTGCTAACGCACGCGCGATACAGACTCTCTGTTTTTGACCTCCACTTAACTGATGCGGATAGGTATTGAGATATTCTTCTCCTAAACGAACAGTCCTTAATAATTCTAACACCCCATTTTGTTTCTCAATCATGTCTTCATATTGATGAGGCCATAAACCATCCTCAATCGCTTGACCTACAGTCATTCGTGGATTAAGGGAGTGATGTGGATCTTGAAACACCGGCTGTATTTTGCGCCTGATTCCTCGCAATTCTTCCCTCGTAGTATCCCAAATATCCATTCCTTTATACTTAATTTTTCCTGAAACTGGTTTGACAAAACCTAAAATAGACATTACGATCGACGTTTTACCACATCCCGATTCCCCAACAATGGCAAGTGTTTCTCCACTATTTATACTAAAGGTTACACCTCGTACTGCAGATACTATTTCCGGTTTTGTAAAAAGAGTGTTTTTCCTGGATTCGTAATGAATACCTAAATCTTCTACACTTAATAACAGTTGAGAGTGCTCCATGGTTATTGTCATCGTCTTTAGATCATTCTCTAATTAAGTGCTGTGAACAAATGGAAATTTTGACTCATAGGGTTAAACAGTATCCTTAAGATGCATTGCTGGGGTCAAGTAAATCTCTTAGACCATCGCCAAGAAGATTAAATCCGATAACAGTAACGACAACCATTAGACCACTAAATGCAGAAATCCACCAAGCACCGACCGGATCAACACGCCCTTGATTGAGTATGGTCCCCCAACTGGCATTTGGGGGCTGGACCCCTAGACCTAAGAAGCTCAGACTGGCTTCAACCAGTATCATGGTTCCGATTAATAAGGTCGTCGAAACGATCACGGAGCCAATGACATTCGGTAAAATATAACCTGTAATAATTCTACTGCGCTTTAACCCCAAAGCTTGAGCTGCTTTTAGATAGAGCATTTCCCTGATGACTATAACTTCGCCTCTCACAATTCGAGCAACTTCCATCCAAGCTAATAATCCCAAAACGCTTAGAGTAAGCCAAATGGATGGAGTTCCAAATCCAACTGCTAAAAGCATCACAACCAAGCGCGGAAAACCCATCAAAACATCCACGATCCGCATTAACAACCAATCAACCCATCCTCCCATAAATCCAGCAAAAACACCAACAAAAACACCAACACTTGCAGCAATAAATGCTGCAGACAAACCAATTCCTAAAGAAACCCTGGCACCATAAATCAGTCTACTCAGAAGATCCCTCCCGTATACGTCGGTACCGAGAAGATGGGCTGTGGACGGTGGCTGTGAAGACATCGTCAAGTTTTGTGCATTCGCATCATAGGGAGCCAAAATCGGAGCTCCTAAAGCAGAAAAGAATATGATAAGGACAATCACAGCACCAACCACTGCAGACCGATTCTTGAATAACCTTTTTATGAAATGCATCTCGTCTATTTTATCGTATAAAAATTTAAAAATTCGTAGTAATTAATATCAAACTGTTTACTGATAACAGTCCTTTCTAATTTTGTCGGACATTTATCGGTAATGAAGCCGATGCCATAAAGAAAGCAAGGTTTCTTCTCCAGATGAGCATTGCCACTATCATCGAAATCCGATTGCAAAACTGTATTCCTCATCATGATTCTAATCGCACCCTTGGATCGGCTATTGCATACCCGATGTCCGCCAGAAGATTGCCTATAATTACTGCTACGAATGCCACCGTACTTGCAGCAAGTATTACCGGATAATCCCGAGCTAAAACTGCCTCTACCATTATCCTTCCCATTCCGGGTAGTGAAAAAACAACTTCAATGATAACTGCACCGCTAAATAGAGCCGGAATCGTCATTCCAATGATAGTGATAAGGGGAATAAGCGCATTCCTGAGTCCATAATTGACGAGAATTTTCCACTCAGAAATTCCCCTTGCTCGAGCGGCCAAGACGTATCCAGAATTCATTGCCTCAATCATACTCGTACGGAGATACCTTCCAAACGTGGCAGCTGAAACAAGACCAAGAGTAATGACTGGCAGTACCAAATGTCGAAAGTAATCAGCGAGCCGATCCAAAATGTTCAGTTGATCATGAAAAACGGAAGTAAGTTGTGAAGCTGGCAACCAGTTAAGATTCACAGCAAAAAATCCCAAAAGCATTATACCAAGCCAAAAGGCCGGCATAGAGTAGAAAAATAGCATAATAGTGGTAATGATCAGGTCTAATTTCGTGCCATGAAAAATAGCTGCTCCAATCCCTCCAATCATCCCGAACATTAATCCACATATGAGCGCAAAACCCATAACCAGGATTGTCGGTGGCAATGCATCGAGAATAATGTCAGATGCCGGTCGTCCATTATTAAAAGAGTTCCCAAAATCGAAATGACCCACAATCCGAACCATCCATGATATGTATTGTATGTGAATCGGCTCATTTAAACCAAATTTTTCTGATATCTGTTCCTTTTGAGAACCACCCATTGAGGGGTCTAAAAAACGTAGTGTCGGGTCCCCTGGAACTAAATGAACTAAAAAGAACGTAAGGGTAAGGCCAATAAATAATATTGGTATAGACCCAACGAGTCGCCTGACTGCATAGGCACCCATATTGATCTAGTTCGCACCATAATTGAGCAATTCTTTAAACAATATTTGGCGTATAAATTTGGAATAATACTCAATTTTGAGCGGGTAAGAAACACCGAACAAATCAAAGATGGAATTTTTTGATGAAACGGAATACTGATACCCGAAAAAGGAAAATTTTGGCATATTAATTAGAAGTCATTCTGTCAGCTTCGGTGCGTTCTTCACGGGGTATCCACCAATTTTCGAGATTAATATAGATTCCTCTTTTATCAATCACGGTACCTTTAAAGCGTTTATGCAGAGCAACATTTTCCATCTTATAGTAAAGCCAGGTATAGGGGAGTTCAAATGATAAAAGTTTTGCTATATTATCCCAATATTCTTGAGTAGTTGTTCTGTCAAAATTTCCTTTAGCATCTTCTTTCAATTTGTCAAATTCCTGGGATCTAAAACTAGTGAAATTGAACGGCATTAAAAGGCTTGAGCTATGAAACAGCGGGGTTAGATCCATTTTCAAACCAACCTCCCAACCGATCAGAGCTGCATCAAATTGCCTGGGAATGAGCATTCTTCCAAATAATAATCCCGGGTCAGCTATCTTTTGGATCATCTCCACACCAATCCTACTGAGTTGCTCTTGAATGATGGTGAGAGCTTGTTTTCTCCGCTCATTGCCAATGTTGGTTGCCATTTCAAAGCTAAATTTCAGTCCATCTTTATCCAGCACACCATCACCATCACTATCTACCCATCCCTCATCGTTAAGAAATTGAACGGCTAAATCCGGATTATAATGCCAAATTGTGTTCGCCTCATTATTATATGATGTCCAGATGATAGGAGTCGGGCCATCCATCCTAACAGCCATTCCCTGGTTTACCACTTCAGTTATGGCAGATCGATCAATTGCCATTGTCAATGCAGCCCTCACTTTTTGGTTGCCGAAAAGTTTATTCGGTTTTAGTAGTTTATCTAAATCAACCTCTTCATCACCGGCCTCTTCCATAACGGTAGCATAGTGATCAGGATCAATCAAGTTCCAACCAATAAAATCATATTGTCTGCCCAAAAAGGTGATAGGCCGGATATTAGTTTTCCTTTTTGCCCAGTCGTCTTTTAAATTGACAAAATCCCTGGGTGGGACCCCTTCCATAAGGTCCACATCTCCACTGCGAACTTGCTGCCAGAGGCTAATGCTATTTGTTACAACCTGGAAGACAATTCGATCTAGATGGGGTTTTCCTTCAATATAATATTTGTTGAATTTTTCAAGGACAATTGATTGTTGTGTTTTCCATTTGACAAATTTGAATGGCCCCGTACCAATGGGGCTTCGATTGAATTCAGCTTCCGCCATGCGATTGGGAGATATGTCTGCTAATAAATGTTCAGGAACGATATAACCTTCGACAGCATCCATCAACATTGTTGGTGTTCTTTCAAGAAATTCAAAAATAACTGTGGAGTCATTCAGAGCCTTTACTGCACGTATACTTTCCTTGTAGGAGAAGCCATCCCAACCTACGCCTGGATCAGTTTGCATGGTGTAGGTGAATATGACATCCTTGGCAGTAAAATGCTCTCCGTCGTGCCATAACACGTCCGTGCGAAGGTTGAAGGTAATGGAAAGACCCTCTTCAGAAAACGACCAACTTTTAGCCAACTGGGGTGAAAATGAATTGAGGTCTGCATTAATATCGGCTAAGGACCGGAAAATAAGCGATACAACATCGCGGGCCTGTTTTGAAAGAGCTGTTAGAGGATTTAAAGATTCCGGATCCCCCATAATCCCTACCACCAGAGTTCCACCATCTACAATATCCTCTTCAGAATAATTCTTTTCAAATGTCGGAAAAATTTTTTGCTCTTCGCCCCCATAGGCGAATATAATGATCATGGATATCGTGATTATATGTTTTAGAACCCTTTGATAAACCTTATGTGTAAAGAAATAAGAGTTAAAATTTTTCTGATTGAGACGGGAAATGCAGTTAATAGCTGCGCTATTGACAAATTTTCGAACGAAAAGCAGGGGAATTTTAACCTTTTTAATTTGTGCAAAAGGTTTTTCAAAGGGTTCTTTTATATATTTCATACTATAATTACCTCATACGGCGAGTTTTGACGCCATTTCCTTTTTTTAGTTTTGTCGCGTTAGAAATAACTTACTTCAATTCTATCTCATTATAGGGTTTTTAAAAAATTAAATCGATACTTTTTTCCTTGATTTTTTCCTTATCTGTATCAATATCCAGTCTCTAAAATGACAGGAGTCGTGGTATCTATTTCTTTGATTTTTTTAACCAACTTCCCACCCACTCATTTCGGGTATGATCAGGTTCTTAACTATTTCGAAATTTTCCTTCATAAATTTGCTTTGTTCTGTTTTAGGAGAAGAGCACACTGTCACATTATGTTTTAAATTGGTCTGGACTTCCTCAACAATTTTTTAACTTTTTCATCATCAATGACTAAAATGGGATGGGATGTCTTTTTTGTTTCCTTTAATTCCCCAGATTCCAAATCTATTATTCCTGAATGACTTTTTTAATTTTTATCAATAGTTTTTCTAGCTTTTAAAATTATTCCCGTTAAATCTTCTTCTGTAAAGGGTTTTTGCAGTACAAAATTGACTCCGTTTTCTTCAATCTTTTCTGGTTCAAGATTTAGAGCCCACCCTGTTAAAAGTACAACAGGAGTTTTAGGGTTATTTTTTTTAATTCTTTCGGCCACTTCCCATCCACTCATTTCAGGCATTCCCAAGTCTGTGATAACTATATCAAAATTTTCCTTTCGAAATATTTCCAGTCCATTCACTGCTGAACCACTCGGGGTAACTTTATGACCTTCATCAGTGAGTATTTCCTCTACAATATCTAATATATATTCTTCGTCATCAATGACTAGAATTCGACTGCTTTGCACCACAGGTTCTTTATCAGGAATAACATCTAGCTTATGCTTTTCTGCAATGGGAATAGCTTTTGAAATTGCCTTTTCCAAGTCTTCTTTTGTAAATGGCTTTTGTAAAACCAAATCGACTTTGTTCTCTTTAATCTTTTCCGGATCGAGATTGAGCGCCCACCCTGTCAATAATATGACGGGAGTCGATGCATTCACTTTTTTTATTCTTTCCGCAACTTCCCATCCACTTACGTCCGGCATGCCGAGATCAGTAATAACAATATCAAAATTGTCCTTTTTAAATTGATTAATCCCCTCCTCTACAGACATATACGAGGTTACTTCGTGCCCAAGATCAGTAAGTACTTCCTCCACAATTTCTAAAATATATTCCTCATCATCGAAAATAAGTATCCGGCTTGGTTTGGCTTTAATAACCTCCGTAGGTTTGGATATTTCCACAGTTGTTATGTCTGTTTGTTGCAATAAAATAGTGATTTCCGTACCTTTTCCAACCTGGCTATTTACTGTAAGTTTCCCTGAATGCCTTTTAATTACACCAAATACTTCACTCATACCAAGTCCCGTTCCCTTAACACCTTTTGTTGAAAAAAACGGATCAAAAATTCTTTCAATTGTTTCGTCTGTCATTCCAATACCAACGTCTTTAAATTGAATGGAGATTTCACTATCACGAGCTTGCGCATTGATGGTTAAAACACCACCGTCAGGCATGGCATCTACGGCATTAAATATGATATTCATAAATGCTCGTCTCAAATCGGGTGGATCTCCTAATACATTGAGATTGTCAGCTAACTGGACGATTAGCTCAATCAGTATCCCACTTGATACAGCTAAATCTCTCCATTTAGGACGAGTTAAAGCTACAACTTCTTCAATCAACTTCTTCAAATTAATAGACTCAAACTCTTCATCCTTTCTCAATCGAGTAAAATCCTGCATTCTTCGAACTGTTGCAGCACCATCCATTGCTGCTGATTCTATAACTTGAATATTTCTTAACAATTTAGGATCAGTTGTAAGTTTTTTCATCAAGCGGGCTCTGCCTAATATCCCCGTCAGCACATTATTAAAGTCATGAGCAACGCCTGAACTGATTTGTCCTAATGCAGCGAGTTTTTTGTCCTGAGTGCTTTTTTCTCGGTGCTCCCGAGCTTTGCTGATATTTTTATACATAAGTACAAATCCTTCCAGCTCTTCCGTATCTGAAACAATGGGATATGCTCTTTCCTCAAAATATTCGCCAAAACGCTCATCATAAATTTCGAGTGAGACAATCGAACCGGTTGACATGGTTTCCGGCAGTGGGCAATCCTCACAAGGTTGGGTCTTCCCACGATATTTTTCATAACAGTAGGCCCCTATTAAAGGGTCTCCACCACCCAAAATAACATCAGCAGAATGGTTGGATTCCAATATTCTGAAATCTACATCACAGAGGGTGATAAACTCCGTAATATTATCAAGTATGGACTTGAAGTCTCCCGTCGGTAGGATACTTGAAGCAGTTATTTCTTTTTTACTCATATTCTATTACACAGGCATTTCGTATACTTATTTGGTTATTATCATAACTAATAAATTCTACGTCTCGTCAAGAAGAGAATTTGATAACTGATCCGACACAAATCAATCAATTTAGGTGTAAATATACTACTTGGATTGGATTTAGGTATACTTATTTTTTAACAAAAATAACCAAATAAATCTAAAATTCATTTCTATAACATATAGATAGTTAATCATTTGGTCCTTCCTGATGGCTAATCAGGTGTGAGTGTGCGTTAGCGGCTTATGAACAGATCAAGCAAAATCTCCAATATTAGGAGATAAATCTATATCATTTATAGTCGGGTCCGAGATGGGAAAATATTTATATAAATTATTAATGAATTCCTGTCTGGTAACCGGCTTCGGGATAA
>CAZIFK010000016.1:0-41698 GCA_964538995.1 uncultured bacterium | reverse complement strand
AATGGTGTCCGAAACTTCTCCGGAATCACTGTCCGAAACCTCCGGAATTTCCAACCAATCACCTATCAATGTGATTTAAATCACCACCCTATATTTTATATAAAAACTATACTTTACAATCCTATTATATTATATATAACTTCTCATCATATCAAGGAGGTAACAATAAATGAAAAGGTATCAGTATTTATGACATCCAATAGGGGATGAACGTTAATAACTAATATTTAATATATTTTGCCATGAGGAATGACATGTTTGACACAAAACTTCAATATTATAAGTCTGACAGAAGTAGAAGCCGGAAAAATATTTTTTTAATCGGTTCCCAGGATGAGTATAGAATCCTGAAAACATGGTCGGAAAACGATTCCAAAAACCGCTTCTACCTCAACGGCTGGTTCCATGATAAGGATATTCCTGCAACAGCCAATGAACTAATCAAAAAATACGAATCCCTGGCCAAGGAAGGTTCTGTGGATCATTTCTTGCTAGACCCTTCAGATATGGACCCGGAAATGCTCCAGGCCTCCATTAACTGGGCTGAATGCAGGGGCTCTCGCATTCATTTAATTCAATCCGGGACCACATCTATGACATCCAAATTGGATAAAATTAATCGTTTTGGTCCGTTTGCTGCTATACGCTTGCGACGGGAACCACTTGCTCGTCGTTCCAACCAGAATAAAAAGAAAATATTTGATATATTTCTATCAGTGTTTGTTGTTTTTTGTATTCTTTGGTGGTTTTATCCTTTGGTTGGTTTATTGATCAAATTATCCAGTCGAGGTCCTATAATCATACGTCAGAAAAGAATAGGTATTAATGGTCAGAAATATCGTTGTTTTAAATTTCGTACAATGTTTACCAATAAATCAGCAGAACAAGGATATGGTGGAATAACTAAAAATGATGATCAGCGTATAACTGCTATTGGAAAAATTCTACGCAAAACAAGTCTGGATGAATTACCTCAATTTATTAACGTATTATTAGGAGATATGAGCGTTATTGGCCCAAGACCGAATCCTATACGAGAAGATCTTTATATTGCTGATAAGATTGATAAATATCGTATTCGCCGTTTTGTAAAGCCGGGGATTACCGGTCTGGCTGCTATTAGAGGCTACCGCGGCGGTACGGAAAACCTGGAGCTCATGCAGAAGCGCATTGATTACGATATTGAATATATTGAAAACTGGTCATTCTGGTTAGATGTAAAGATTTCTTTCATTACCTTCTGGCATATGATTACCTTCCACACCGGCGCGCATTAATCCCCCATCATTTTGCAAAGGGCTTGAGTTAAGAATCCGCGAGGGGACTTGACTTAAGGTCTTAAAATTATTTCCTCCCATCAGTCACAAACAGCACATCATTCCCCGGATGTAAATTAGACCCAGGAGATTACTTCGTCATTCCGTTCCTCGTGATGACAGGTTTAGTGTTTTTCCTGTCTTCCGCACGGGGACACCCAAGCTCAAATTCTTTCATTATGTCATATATAGCATAATTTTGTTCAAGGATCAGAAGAAATAAACGGTCATGTAGACATTTCCACTAAAATAATAAACCGGTAAGGGTTAATTGTATGAAAACAATCAAAATTATCACAGGACTTGAGTTAAGAATCCGACGAAGGAGGAGACTTGACTTTAGGACTGGGAATTAGCGCCATCGTTCTTAACTCAACGCTCCTTCGTCGCTTTTTAGTCAAGTCCGATTCATACGACTATTTGGTGCCGGAGTAATATTCAACTCCTATAGGAGTTGGTCATTATTTTCCATTTAAGTGTTATAGATATGAGACTCCTAACGGAGTCCGTTTATAACCCCGAAGGGGTTGTATGTCTATAGAACTTAAAATCAACGGTTACCGAACTCCGTTAGGTGTTCAATTTTTGGCTTTTCAATAGGCAATTAATCTGCCGGGACACCCAATATGATCAAAACGGATATATTAAATCTTAATATTATTGACGTTAGAATGGAAAATCAAATTATTCAAAAGTGCGGAAGTCAGGACTTCGTCATTCTGTTCATCGTGATGACAGGTTTGGTGTTTTTGTTTTAAAAGATATGAAGTGGTCATTCAAAGATATTGAGTGCAATAAATTCCTTAAGGCCTGGGAGAAATCCAAAATCAAACATCATTAATCCATCATCTTCCCATCAGGGGACTGACTTAAGGGCTGGGTATGGAATTAAGCCGCAATCAGGAAGATTTCCCCGAATGAGGTGAAATGTCGGTATATGAAGAGAATTAGGCGGACCTGTCCGCCAAAACACAGGTGGACTTACCAAACCGCAGTCAAACAATCAACCTACGGTAAGGTACAGATTGACTATTTCTTTCGCAATAGCACAGGATGCTGTCGCCGCAGGAGAGGGTGCATTCAATACATGCAATAGCGCGCTCATTTCGAATAATATGAAAATCATCCAACAATTAACCGGAAGTGGAAAGCGCTTGTGCTCTCACACCAGATCCTCCGAGAATTAAATCATCGTCTGTTATGTCTGGTAATAATTTTTGCAATGCATTGACAAAAGCATTTTTAGAAAATGAGCGAACCATTTCCCCCAGTTCTGTTTTCCAGTACGGTTTAACCATTTACCATAATGCAGTATATGTTAATGTTTCAAACATTTCGGTTGAAATTTTCCCCTTATTTTTATTTATCTGATATTTGAACTTAGTATAAAAAAATCCATCTGTATATCTAAAAACTTGAAATAAGAGACGTAGAATTTGAAGGTCTCTGAAATAGTTGATTTTTCCGTGATTGTCCATTAAAATGTTTCTTGTTATGTTCTTCAAATACAAGAGGTTGGTATGAATTTTCATTTTCTTAAATCATTTATATTTATTTTTGGTGGACTTTTGTTGTTTTCTACTTGTGATAAAGAAGAGAAAGATGACACGCAAGTAATGTTTGTACGGACTTTTGGTGGAAGTAGTTCTGATTACGGTCATTCAGTTCAACAGACCGCCGATGGTGGATATATACTTACGGGTCTAACAACCTCTTTCGGGAATGGTTACCCTGGTGATGTCTGGTTAATTAAAATAGATATCGATGGAAACGAAGAATGGAATCAAACTTTTGGTGGAAGTAGTCCTGATTACGGTCATTCAGTTCAACAAACCACCGACGGTGGATATATCATCATAGGCAGAACTGCATCTTTCGGAAACGGTGATCATGATGTTTGGTTAATCAAGACGAATTCAGAAGGGGATGAAGAATGGAATCAGACTTTTGGTGGGAGTAGTCCTGATTACGGCTATTCTGTTGAACAGACAACGGACGGTGGATATATACTTACTGGTTTAACAACCTCTTTCGGGAATGGTTACCCTGGTGATGTCTGGCTAATCAAGACGGATTCACAGGGGAGTAAGGAATGGGACAAGACCTTTGGTGGAAGTAGCCCTGATTACGGTCGTTCAGTTCAACAGACAACGGATGGTGGATATATACTTACGGGTTTAACAACCTCTTTCGGGAACGGTGAAGGTGATGTATGGTTAATAAAAACCGATTTTAACGGAAATGAAAATTGGAATCAAACTTTTGGTGGAAGTAGTCCTGATTACGGTTATTCTGTTCAACAGACCACCGATGGTGGATATATTGTTACAGGGTCTACTCGTTCGGTTGGGAATGGTTACCCGGGTGATGTATGGTTAATAAAAACCGATTCTGATGGAGTTGAAGATTGGAATCAAACTTTTGGTGGAAGTAACCATGATAGAGGTTATTCTGTTCAAGAAACAACGGATGGTGGATATATACTTACGGGTTTAACAACCTCTTTCGGGAATGGTTACCCGGGTGATGTATGGTTAATAAAAACCGATTCTGATGGAATTGAGGATTGGAATCAAACTTTTGGTGGAAATAATTATGATAGAGGTTATTCTGTTCAAGAAACTATAGATGGTGGTTATATAATAACAGGATTTACAGATTCTTTTGGGATTGGTGAAGGTGATGTATGGTTAATAAAAACTGATTCAGAAGGAAATACAGTTTCATACGGTGATTAATAAAATGATTATTTATTCTGAAATCCAATTGGTAGATGGGCAGAAACGGGTTGACAGTTACTTGGTATCAAAAGAAATAGGGCATTTATCCGTTAAAATGACAGAGAAATATGCGAATTTACAACTTCGCAGATTGAAAGAGGACTTCCCTTCACTTTCTGATAAGATTCAATTGCGGTTGGATAGATCGTTAGCAAATAATTCACTTTACCAACTTGGATCAGATTATCTTCAATTAAGCTAAAAATGGCGATAAGGATATATTAGTAGTTTCACGACGGAACACCACCACCTTCATATGTTGGCTGTGTCGCAAACATCCCTGCTTATGGGGACCTATAGACCTCATTCCCAGTCGAATCCGAGTATGATGAAGTGTGGAAAAAATATATACTTATAAAAAATTTGTTATCTCTTTCGCAATAGTAAACGACGCCGTCGCCGCGGGAGAAGGCGCATTCAACACATGAATGGTTTGTCCATTTTGAATAATGTGAAAATCATCCAATAATTGACCGGAAGTGGATAGTGCCTGTGCCCTCACACCCGATCCTCCTGGAATTAAATCATCCGCTGTTATTTCAGGTATTAATTTTTTCAGTGCATTGACAAAGGCTTTTTTAGAAAATGAGCGAATCATTTCTCCCGCCCCTGTTTTCCAGTACGGTTTAACCATTTTCCAGAATGCAGGATAGGTGAGTATTTCCCAGAGTTCAGAAATGTTTATATTCGATTTAGTATATCCTTCACGGGCAAACGCCAGCACAGCATTCGGACCCGCTTCAATCTCGCCTGCCTGTCCGTCCGTAATGTGATGAAGGCGGGCCTGTCCGTCCGTAATGTGATGAAGGCGGGCCTGTCCGTCCGTAATGTGATGAAGGCGGGCCTGTCCGCCTGATGCAGAGATTCTTCGTGTAAAATGAACGCCTAAAAAAGGAAAGCGGGGATCCGGGACCGGATAAATTAGGTTTTTTACCAGGTGACTGCTTTGAGGTTTTAATGTATAATATTCTCCTCGAAACGGGATGATTTTCATATCTGTCTCAACATTATTCATTTCAGCAATTTTATCTGTATACAACCCACCGCAGTTTACCAGCGCTCCGCATGAAAAATCCCCAACCGTCGTAGTTACTATTGTTTCATTGCTGTTTGTTTGAATTTTATCCACTTTTGCAGAAAAAATAACCTTCCCTCCAAGTTTAGTTATTTCATTTTCCAATGCATTTGCTACGAGCGTGTAATCCACAATCCCTGTTTCCGGACAATGAATCGCTTTAATGCCAACTGCGAAGGGTTCTAACTCTTTAAGCTGTTCGGAATCGATCAACGACAAATTCCCGATTCCATTCGCTTTTCCCCGCTCAAATAGATCATGAAGCCTAGGCAATTCGTTCTCATCGGTCGCTACAATCACTTTCCCGCAGATTTCATACGGGATAACGTGTTTATCACAAAAGTCCAAAAGAAGCCTGATTCCTCTACGGCAGGTAATTGCCTTTTTTGATCCTGGTTTATAATAAATTCCTGAATGAATGACTCCGCTGTTATGTCCGGTCTGGTGCTGTGCCACACCAGATTCTTTTTCCAGGATTAAAAGTTTTATGTCCGGTTTCTCCTTAAGTAAAGTGTACCCGGCAGTTAGTCCGATAATACCGCCACCGACGATTATTACATCATATTTCACACTGAAAATTTACCTTCAACAGCCAACAGAATTTTTACTTGAAATTTTTACTCCCGGATTTATAAACGTAGTATAATACACACATATATGTAATATTACGTGTGAACGCATGTATAAATGTGCGTATATAGCTTGATATTCACAAAATTATAGATTAATATTATATGACTATGGAAGGCATCATTAATACACGTCTTGACCCAATATCCTTTGAGAAACGGATTATCATGTCTCTTAAGAGTTTAAGACGGACAAAAAAAATCACCCAGACCGAATTGGCCAATCGAATTGGTGTATCCCGGGATACCATCGCCCGCATTGAGTCGGGTAAGGCACGCATTTACCTGGCACAGGCGGTGGCCATGGCTGATGCGTTGGATATCGAAATTCGGGATCTGCTAATGCAGGAAAAGCAAAAAGAAGCAATGATCATAATGGATGAAAATATGAGTGTATCCCGACAAAACGTACTTATTACATTTCTTCCCAAAAACAGCGACGGTGGCGATAGGCAAAAAAAGGCGCAGCGAACGAGCAACCGATACCTGACTCAATCGGCTGCCGAAATCTACGGTGGGTCCATGAAGGATTATATTCTGAATCACCGCTTATTCTGGCATTGGGTCCCGGAGGATAAACTGGCGGATTTAAGTATATCGTCGGTAGTGGAAGCAACATTAATGCAGGGAAAGAGTCATGATATTCGATGGTTGTTTGATACCATTGGTGTGGTAAAAGCAGCTAAAATATTTCGTCGACAGATAATTGAACCCCGGCATGGTTATCCGAAAATAACAAAAGATTACTTCGAAGCTTATTTCAATCGTCATGCACCAGAAAATTCTTAGTAAAAATCAGATAGATTTTCTGCCTGTTATTCATGAGTTTTCTGATGATTATTTTTTGGTGGGCGGCACGGCGATTGCATTACAGTTAGGTCATCGAAGATCTTTGGACTTTGATTTATTTCATTATGGTAAAGTCAGGTTTCGTCAAATATCAAATAAATTTAAAAAGATGGGTTTAACCATTTCAGATATTGAATGTGCAACTGAAGAAAATTTTACATTCCTTTTAAATAATGTAAAATTTACATTTTTCGATTACCCATTTGAGATTGACCATAAAATTTGGTTTAGTTCCTGTTTTTCAATGCCAACATTATTGGATTTGAGCGCTATGAAAGCATTTGCAATGGGTAAAAGACTAAAATGGAAAGATTATGTAGATATGTATTTTTTACTCCAAAGATTTTCATTTACTGATATTTCGAATAAAGCTGCCAAATTATATGGTGGTATGTTTAGTGATAAGTTGTTTCGGACACAAATAATGTATTTCGATAATATTGATTATGATGAAACAATCGAATATTGTGTCAACCCCATCTCGGTTGATATCATAAAAGATTTCCTCACCGGCGTTAGCACCGATCCCTTCTAACAGGATATTTCTCAAACCACTTTAATCCCATCAACTTTTAAGGTCTCCATCATCCTGGCTCGAACATATTGAACACCATTCTTTTACGAGTAGGAGCTTACCAAAACATTGGAAATCAAAAAAAACTGCTGTTTGTATTGTTAGTTAAATATTGAAACTTTCCCCCAATTTTTATTTATCTGATATTTGAACTTAGTATCAAAAAATCCATCTGTATATCTAAAAACTTGAAATAAAAGACGTAGAATTTGAAGGTCTCTGAAATGGTTGATTTTTCCGTGATTGTCCATTAAAATGTTTCTTGTTATGTTCTTCAAATACAAGAGGTTGGTATGAATTTTCATTTTCTTAAATCATTTATATTTATTTTTGGTGGACTTTTGTTGTTTTCTACTTGTGATAAAGAAGAGGAAGATGAAACACAAGGAATGTTTGTACGGACCTTTGGTGGAAGTAGTCCTGATTACGGTCATTCAGTTCAACAGACAACGGATGGTGGATATATTGTTACAGGGTCTACTCGTTCGGTTGGAAATGGTTACCCTGGTGATGTCTGGTTAATAAAAACCAATTCTGATGGAGTTGAAGATTGGAATCAAACTTTTGGTGGAAATAATTATGATAGAGGTTATTCTGTTCAAGAAACTATAGATGGTGGTTATATAATAACAGGATTTACAGATAGATTCTTTTGGGATTGGTGAAGGTGATGTATGGTTAATCAAGACAGATTCAGAAGGAAATACAGTTTCATACGGTGATTAATAAAATGATTATTTTTTCTGAAATCCAATTGGTAGATGGGCAGAAATCTCACTCAAAACACAACTTTAAACCTGCGAGTATTCCTAAAATATCTGGAGAAATAATTATTGATTACTTATAATAAATATTGTATTAAACCCGAAATAACTTTAAACTAACCCGAATAAAATAGAATAAACCATGAAAATACTCGAAAAATATATACTATTTCTTCTGATTCTTGTACAATTTGTGTATGGCCAATCAATAGATGAGCTGAAGCAGGTACAAAAAGCCTACAATGATATTGTACGTATTAAACAAGCAGAAGAAGCATTGGCAAAGGAATTAGGAAGGGATGAAGTACTTATTGATGAAGTCCCAACGAAGGTTTTGGTCAAACCACAGGATATACTATTATATTATTCTGAGAAAATGGCCAGGATTCAAACGGAATTAAAAGACCTGGAAGATTTAATACCCCTCATAAATAAGGAGGAAATATTACCCTATTTTGGGTATAATTATTTTTTCATTCGGGATACGCTAACATATTGGCAGAATAGACCGGTTCCTGATAATTATCCCTTAGGCCCCGGCGATGAAATTATTATATCATTATGGGGGGAAGCAGAACATTTTATTAAACAAACCATTTCAAGAGAGGGGACAATTATTGTTGAAAATGTGGGCAATCTTTTCCTGGGGGGTAAAACAATTAAGGAAGCAAAACCCTATATCCAGAACAGATATGCCACAGTATTTTCCACAATACGGGGGGAAACGCCATCCACTTTCCTGGATATATCCCTGGGGCAGTTGAAAGGTATTAATGTACAAGTAACCGGTTCCGTGAATGCACCAGGACTGTATGCGGTCAATCCACTTGCAACCATAAACACTGCCTTAACCATGGCGGGTGGCATAGACATTACCGGATCCCTTAGAACCATAATTATCATGCGTAACGGTTCCCCGGTGGATACACTGGATTACTATGCTTTTTTGAATGGAATTTCTGATATAAACGACAGCCGTCTTTTAGAAAGGGATATTATTCATGTTCCCAGTCGAAAAAGTATCGTTACGGTAGATGGCGCCGTATGGCAGCCGGCTCATTATGAAATAATTCCAGGTGAAACCATTAAAGATCTTCTCCGATTCGCAGGTGGTGTCCGGCCGGATGCCGGCAATACGTTTGTGTTAGTCCACCGGTTTAAGGATAATAAACAAGCAGAATATGTTTCTTTGGAAGATCTCGATAAAATCGCCATAGAAAATGGGGATAGCCTCTATGTTCCCATAAAGCAATTATCGTTAATAACTGTTTCAATTGCCGGTGAAGTTGCCAGCGCCGGGACGTATCCCTGGTTCGCTGGTATGAATCTTATGGATTTGCTACAAGTCTCAGGCGTTGAACATGGACCAACATATTCGTCCGCTAACTGGGATGCAGCCGAATTGGTTCGCATGCAAATTGATGGCGGTGGATTTACACCGGTCACCGTAAATGTATCCGATCTTTTAGCAGGCAATGAGGAATCAAATATCGAATTATATCCATACGATCGTCTCACAATCCCAAGAAAAAAAGATTTAATGGCTTCCAGAACTGTGGTGATTCAAGGTGAAGTTTCCGCCCCCGGAACCTACCCGCTGCTCAATAATAAGGAATCATTGGCATCTCTGCTTAAACGCTCCGGTGGTGTAACCGAATCGGGATTTCAAGAAGGAATTACCATACATCGCGATAGTTATTATGTGGGCTGGTTTGATCACAATGCTTTTCTTGTACCCGGAGACACCATTAACGTTCCCCTGATAACGGGTACCATAACCGTCACCGGCGCTGTTCATAATCCAGGTGCTTTTACCTGGGAAAAAGGAAAATCAGTCAAACATTATCTGCGATTAGCAGGAGGAATTACTACTCTGGGGGACCCCAAACACATTTATATTAAATATCCCAATGGACAGGGAGCGCCCGTAACCTTTTGGCGAAAGCCGATTGTGCTGGAAGAGTCTAGAATTCATGTGAGCGGTAAACCTTTTACGGCACAAACTAATACTACCTCATTGGATATTATCGGGCAGTTTGCCGGAATTGCAGGATCTTTAGCAACGCTGGTCTTGATTATTAACAGATAAGTAATTAACTTAATTAAATGAATATTCAGGAGCATAATTATTTATTTCAATTAAGCTCACTATTATACCTGTTAAATAATTTAAATAAGTTCTGGCGAAACAATGTTCTGGCTGTAGAAATTGAAACATATATATTAATCTAATGTATTTGATTTTCCGTAATATAATTCATCTGACAATATCATTTTTTTGTTTCTTGTCGCTATCCTTTCCGCAAATTTACGCCTCGGCGGATCCTTATTATTTATTGACCATGGATAAATCCTTGGTGGATGGTGACGCCCATGCCCAGACGACCATCATGAGACCTTTTTACGTTGATAATGGACAGCCATGGTCTGCCTGGTTCCGGAGTGAACATTATCTGAATGATAATGCACCCAATCAGGAAAATATGGATGTCCGGTATTTCGGTAAGGGGTATACCATGTTTCATAGTCTGCACATATCTTTTTATAGTGATTTTCTTGCCTTTAGTTTTGAACCTTTTATACTACAAGGTGAAAATAAAGCAGTCAAAATTTATGACCGGCCGGGGTCTTTTGCCGTGTTAAACGATGTCCCTAAGAATATTGGAACTAATTTTACAGAAGCAGGACTGCGAGATGCCCAGATATATCTTCATTTTAAGGGATTCGGGTTAGGGATTTCAAACGCCGGTATGTGGTGGGGTCCCGGTCTCCAGGGAACTCTGTCTATGACGAATAATACCATTGGTTTTCCTCATTATATGATCGGTACAATTCGGGAAATACGCTGGAAAAATATTGGTATAATGGGTCGTTACACATTTGCTGAAATTGCTCGAAAACCTTATGTGGATCCCACCTATTTTACATCTCTTAATGGAATGATATCATTTTATGTAAATCCAGTTATATCTATTGGTTTTAGCCGAAATTACCTCACCGGAGGAGTGGACGTAGGAATTCCATGGACTGCGAAAAAAGCAGCCCTCATAGTTTTTGAAAGCTTTTTAATAGAAAATAATTTAGATAACCCTTATACTATCGGCGGACACGATCCATTTGATCAAACATTATCAGGTTATTTTTCCATGTGGTTTCCCGATTCAAAATTAAAGTTATATATTGAACTTGGATTCAATGATAATCGTCAAAATTTTTGGGATTTTGTCGTTCAGCCGGACCATGCCATGGCCACCATAATTGGATTTCAGCATTATAAATTTCTGGGAAACAAAAATCTTATTTTTGGATTTGAATATGCGAACTTGATAAACAGTCGTATGCAAGTGTTTCGAGGATTTCCTCCTTGGTATAACCGGAGCCATTACGATCATTTTTCTTATGAAGGTCGGCGGTGGGGGGCACACAGCGGATCTGATTCTGATGATTTGTTAATATTTTTCGGATGGATGGGGAATAGATGGACTGTAATTCCAATGTGGAATTATGAACGTCACGGTATCACAACCTATCGTCCCAATGAAATCAAATCAGAATTACGTTTAGATATCCGATATAAAATATCAAATCAAATTCAATTAGGTGTATATTATGAATGGCAATATGAAGCCCATTTGGGATTTCCAAAAGATCATTATTTCATTAATGAAATCACCGGAGAACGAAGAACCAATACAGTCATTCTTCGCTATGAATATGCATTTAAGAATTAATTGAAAGACAATGGTTATCAATGGATAAAACAATAATATTGATTCTATTATTTCTGGTCGTAACTGGATGTAAAAACGCAGGACCGTCGTATATTGAGGAAGAAGAGAAAGAAGAAATTGAATTGAATTCGTTTTATAAAACATTTGGCGGCGCAAAGGAAGAATACGGTTTCTCTTTGGATAATGCCACCGATGGCGGATATATACTCACTGGTTTTACAACATCAAAAGGCGCTGGAGAATGGGATATTTGGATTGTTAAAACAGATAGTGAAGGGAATGGACTTTGGAGCAAAGTTATTGGAGAAAGTTTTCGAGAAAATGCTTTTGAAATAAAACAGACCAGTGATGGTGGATATATAATAGCCGCAGAGCAGGGATTACAAGGTAAAGGTGGTGATATCTATATTATTAAAATCAATTCTGTGGGTGAAATAATTTGGGAAAAGACTATGGGTGGTACAGAAAATGAAGGTGCGAGAGATATTATTGAAACGTCAGATGGTCATTTCGTTGTTGTAGGGTATACATATTCACTCGGTATGCCGGGACGGGATATTTGGCTTGTTAAATTAGATTCGGATGGAAATAATGTGTGGGATAAGGTTTATGGCTGGGCGTATTCTGAAACGGGATTTTCCTTATCAGAGACAGCCGATGGTGGTTTTTTTATAATTGGGGATAAATATAACCATGAAATTGGGAATCAGGACATCTGGCTGTTAAAGGTAGACGTTGACGGTGAGGAAGAGTGGTCCAGAAAAATTGGTAAAAATGCAACGGCGTATGGTCACAGCATCGTCTCATTAGATGATGGTATGTATGTGGCCGCAGGGGTGACTGATTCTTTAGGAAATGACTGGTTTGACCTTTGGATCATAAAATTTGATTTTAGCGGTAATATTCTCTGGGAGAATATTTATCCTTTCAGCAATAGCGAAGTCAATCTTTTTTCTAAAGTGGATGTAAATTCGACAAAGGATGGTGGTGTTATTTGTGTTGGTCCAACTACTTTGTTTGGTAGAGACCAGGATGCTCTTCTGATTAAGTTGGATAAAGACGGTATCATCGAATGGTCTTATGCCTATGGGGGTAAGGACAATGATGTAGGCTTATCTGTTGTTCAAGCCCAAGATGGTGGCTTTGCATTTCTGGGACGCACCAATTCCTTTGGTAACGGATTATATGATTTTTTTCTAGTAAAAACTGATTCATTGGGCCGGAACTTAGATTTATCTAACTGATCTCAAATGGATCAACACTATTCAGAAGAAAAACATCCAGATATTGATACCATCATCAATGAAATTATGCTCCGAAAAGGTTTGCGTCATTTATATCAAGTCGCTGATTTTTTTGAAGTAACCGCTCAGACTCTTTCAGGGTGGATCAAACAAAATAAAATTCCCCCTAAGCACCTCCTTAAATATTATCAGGATGTACAATCTTCAGCGAGTGAAGATTCGCAATATTCAGTGTCTGAATCAACATTGGCATCTACGAGAAGTTTTGAAAATGAGCGGCTGTCTCTAGCTCGCTGGCAGCTGCTAATATCTCACCAACTCCGTTACTTGATAGGTATTCCGTTTTTCATTTTGATCCCCTTGGCTGTTTACCTTTTTTTTATTGCCCAGCCCATTTATCGGACAACAGCAGTAATACTCCCCACAGAACAGAGCAGTTCTTCAGCCGCCAATCTACTGGGCGTTGCTGCACAGATAGGTATCAATGTACCTCTCGGTTTGGATAATGAAACGGCCTGGAATGAATTATATCCAGAAATTGTGCGTAGTAAACGCTTAAAACGTACACTTTTAAATGAGGTATTTAATACAAACCGTTATGGTCTTAAATCAAATCTATTAGAAATACTTTCCATTGAGGCCGAAATTGAACACCGTTCGCTTCCTGAACGAATTGAAGCATGTACAAAAATATTGGATCAGATGATTATTTTAGATAATCCCCGATTATCGCCTGTCGTAACACTGGAAGTATTTGGTTTTGAACCTGAGTTCACTGTGGAACTAGCGAACCGTGTGATATACCATTCCGGACGCTTGCAGCGGGAGTATAAAACGAGTCAGGTTCAAAAAAAGCGAGCATTCCTTGAAGAACGCATATTAGAAGTAAATACGCAAGTAATCAATATCGAAGAAGAATTACGATCTTTCCGTGAACAGAACCGTCTATTACAAAAATCTCCGAACCTTATTCTTCAGGAAGAACGATTTGAACAAGATCTCTCACTCCAGCGCAGTCTCATGATTACTCTGCAGACATTATATGAACAGGCCAAAATTGAAGAAGTGGAAAAAGCCGCCATGATTCAAGTAATCGATGAACCATTGGTTCCCTGGGAACATTTCCGGCCCAAACGGGGATTGTGGCTGATCATTATGAGCATCTTCAGTTTTCTTTTTGCTTTCTCCGTTGCTTATATTAAGGAATTTTTACTGGCTGATGGTATTGCTGAATCCAGACTCCGCCGCGTGGCACGGACTAAAATGAAAGAAAATCTAAAATCACTTATTCCATTAAAATCATCCTGATTATCCCAATCTTAAATAAGAACATTTTCAATATATATTCTACCGGTTTCCGGTTAGACATCTTTTTTTTTGTGTATTAAATAGATGATTTCACTTTTCCACAAACCTCCGAACTGGATCAGTGAATCTGGCACATATCTCATAACGAAACTCATACCGGGTGTAATGGGTTTGGTATTTGTAGTTGTGTTCATCCGTATGATTGGGCCAGAGGGTTATGGACGCTATGCTGTCATCATGGCCTTACTCATGGCCATAGGCGGTTTCTCTTCAGGGTGGCTCAACCAATCTGTATTACGTTATTACAGTAAATATGAATTTGATCCTGGTTTGTTACACGTTTTGTTCTTTGGAGTTAGGATTGCTTTAACCGTAGGTATATTTGTTCTCCTTCTCTCATTAATATTCTTGAAACCAGTTGGTTTTGAAGTATCCTTTTTCTCGATAACATTATTGGTTTTGATCCTCATTAGTATCATTTTATTCCGTTTTTATACAACACTGGAACAAACCCGCCTGCACCCCAAAGGTGTGGTTAAACTAACCAGTATTCAGGCTGTACTATCCTTAATCATTCCCTTAGTTCTGATGTGGGTCTTTAAAGTTGATTTCAAATTGCTGCTTCTGGGAATCGGTATTGCTTTTCTATTACCGTCTCTTCCATATTTATATGAACATTATAAAAAATTAGCTTTAATAAAAGAAAAAGATACATCTAGTCATAAGAAAATATTGATGCGTTTCATCGATTTTGGCTATCCGTTATCTTTGCGTATGGCCGTCAGTCTGTTTATTCCTTTCGTGGATAGATTTTTTATCAATCAATTTTTAGGGGATACACATACTGGTTTATACTCTGGCTTTTCTGATTTAGTGCTTCGCAGTTACTCAATTTTACTTTTTCCCGTGACCCTTGCCGTTCATCCGCGCCTCATGTCACTTTGGAATGAGCGGAAAAAATCAAAAGCTCGAAAAATGTTAATCAATGCTCTGAAACTCCAAACAGGAACATTCTTACTGTTGCTGACTGCCTGTTTATTGTTTCAACCATTTTTATTTAAAGTATTTACTATCTTAATCCCAGAACTCCAAAACGAATATTACAAATTATTAATACCATTATTGCTGGCAGGGTACCTATGGCAAATATCACTACTGATCCACAAACCGCTTGAAATGGAAGAGAAACCAATGTTAATGCTTTTAGGGTCAGTCCTAGCATTGGTTATTACAGTAGTAGGAAATTTAGTCTATTTGCCCAAGTATGGTGTATTAGCCACAGCATATACATCCATTACTGCTGGTGCATTTTATTGCGTGTTTTCTCTATATTTGTCAAGAAAATCCTGGCGACGAAACAGATTGCCAAGCACTGAATTTCCATTTTAGGGCGTTTGTTTGAATCCCGTCACAATCATGCTGAATAGTTTTGTTCTAATACCCCTGGCCATAATTGCTCTTTCAGTTCGTAAAATATCTAATTCTTGGCTTTCTCCAGGGGCATTTTTTGCTCTGATTTGGTTTTTGTTCGTATCCACAAGTATTTTATTTGCTCCCGATTTTCGGCCTTATCCTATGGGATTATGGCTTATTGTAATGTATACTTATGCTGTTGCAGTTGGAGATGTGCTGTCAACACGGTTCATTTTTCGTTCCGGTTTACATAATACCAATAAAAAGCCTCAATCACCGCAGGTAAAAACATTATTTTACATAACTGCTTTAATGGTAATTGTTACCTGTACTGGATTGATTTGGGTCTCGATTTATGGATTTTCCCGTTTCCTCATCGAACAAAACGTTTGGAATTTGGTTCTCCTGCCAAACATGTACGCAGCTGAAAGATATGAATCGGAATTAAATTTACCTATAATGATGAGAACAATTATTTCCTTAACCTACCCCGCATCAATTATCGGAGGATTTTCATCATACTACTTGTCTGGTTGGAAAAAACGTTTATGTTTTGCACCGGTAATCATATCCATTATTTACGGTGCTCTTTTTGCGGTAAGGGCAGGTGTTTTATTATCGTTTATTCTGGCATTTTCTGGACTCGCAGTCGCCCATGTAAGTTCAAAGAAAGATGCAAATACTTGGTTCCTACGCACAGCTCGCACTGGTACAATTGGCGTTGTTTTCCTTTTATCTTTATTTATTGGTATTCAATGGTTGCGAATGGGGATGAATGATATATTTATTATTAAAGAATTATGGATGATTGCTAAAGCAGGTATTTTAGGACCCTTGCCCGCATTTACACATTGGTTTCAGTCAACAGACATGTCCAGTCTTGCCATGGGGATGAATACATTCGCTGCGCCATTTGATTGGATTGGGCTTACAGTAAGAAAAGCAGGGTTTTATACTGATTTTACACGCATTGGTTCTTCACATGTAAATATTTATACCATATTTAGAGGTATTGTTCAGGATTTTGGCTTAATTGGTGGTTCTGTTTTTTGTCTTACGTTCGGAATGTTTGGACGGTTTGCATTTGAAGCATTGAAAAGCGGATACATACTATGGTCTGTTCCTTTGTCAGCCATATATACATTTATTCTTTTCTCTCCGTTAATTAGTATATTCAATACGACAAGTTTAATAGCTGCATTTATTATTTTTTATTTAACTATTATCTTCAGTTTTCGACGAAAAAATGCATAAAATTATTTTCATTACTGTCCATTTTAAGAATACGATAGTTACAACCCAATGTGTCAGCAGTATAAACTCATGTACAGATGCTGATGATGTTGAAATAATCATTGTAGATAATGAATCTACCGGCCAGAGCAAATTAGAATTGGAAAACATAAGAAAAAATTCCCAGGCGCCTATTAAAGTTATTCCGTCTGAAATAAATACATATTACTGGGGAGGAGCCGCTTTGGGATTAAAACAAATTATATTTGAAAATACAGATTCACCGGATTGGATTATCATTGCGAATAATGATATTATTTTCAACAAACATGATTTTATAAAACAATTAATACAATTAGACCCTAAAAAATATCCCATAATTGCACCAAAAATATTATTGAAAGATTCTGGGAAAAATCAAAACCCCTGTTTGATGAACTCAGTTTCTCGATTTCAAAAATTATTTTACAGATTATATTTTTTAAATTATAAAACAGCCAAAACAGTGCATAAAGTTGGACGCGTCATTAAAAAAATCTTACTAATGAATACCGATTATGAAGAAAATAATGAAATAGATATTTATGCTCCCCATGGTTCTTGTGTAATATTTTCGAAAAGGTTTTTCGAAATGGGAGGTTATTTAGATGATGGATTTACACTGTATGGTGAAGAACTATCTGTCGCAGAAATTGCCAGAGAATTAAAGCTACGAATAGTATATTGTCCTCAATTGGAAGTTATCCATAATGAACATTCATCAACATCTAGTGTTGAATGGCGAAATACTTTCAATCAATTCAAAGAATCGTATTATTACCTAAAAAATAAACATTCTTTTTAAACATGAGAATAATCTATCTCCATCAATTTTTCAACACACCAGATATGCCGGGCTCAACGCGATCATACGAAATGGCTCGACGCCTTGTTTTAGGTGGACATACTGTTTTTATGGTGACGACAAAACGAGATCGTTACCAAATTCATAAACCAAATTATACCAATGAAGACGGAATACACGTTTTTTGGCTGCCGGTGAGCTATTCAAATACTATGTCATTTATCAGACGTATGTCAGCATTTATTATATTTTCTTTGTTTGCAGTTAAAAAAAGTAGTGCTTTTAAAGCTGATTTAATTTTTGCAACGAGCACACCGTTAACGATAGCTATTCCCGCCATTATTTTAAAAAAAATAAAACATATACCGATGATTACTGAAATCCGAGATTTATGGCCAGAATTACCCATTGCAATTGGAGCATTAAAATCGAAAATATCTATTTATTTTGCAAAAAAATTGGAAAAAACAACCTACAACTATTCTACAAAAATTATAGCCTTATCTAATGGAATAAAAGAGGGTATTTCCTGCACAGGGTTTCCTGAAAATCATATCTACATTATCCCAAATTTTAGTGATATAAATAGGTTTTCGATACCAAAAGCTGAAGGGATTAAATTTCGACACAATTTTTCTTGGATGGGTAATAATCCTCTTGTCGTCTATTGTGGAGCGCTTGGCAGAATAAACGGTGTGACTTATATGGTTAAATTGGCGAAGGAAATGGAAGAAATTAACAATGATGTACGTTTTTTAGTCATGGGTGAAGGATATGAAAAAGAATTAATTATTTCATTTGCAAAACAACAGGATGTACTGAGCAAAAATTTTTATATTCTAGATCCAATGCCAAAAGTTGAAATACCCAAGCTTTTATCAGCAGCCACATTGTCCACATCATTATTTATTGATTTAAAGGAAATGGAGAGTAATTCGGCTAACAAATTCTTTGATGCGTTGGCTGCCGGGTGTCCGATTATGATTAATTATGGTGGATGGCAAAAGGATCTAATTGAAAATGAAACTTTAGGTATAACTGTTTCACCGGACAATCCTAATCAAGCAGCTCAAAAACTAAATAAATTATTAAGAG
Organism: uncultured bacterium; assembly: GCA_964538995.1. Taxonomy (GTDB): domain Bacteria; phylum Fidelibacterota; class Marinisomatia; order Marinisomatales; family TCS55; genus JADFRD01. The sequence continues at coordinate 22,843 of CAZIFK010000016.1, read as the reverse complement.
ATAAGGAAATGCTTAAATTAATGTCACTCAATACCAGAAAAATTGCTGAACAGGAATTCTCATCAGATTTACTGACTGAGAAATTTTTAAATGTTATTCAATATGCTTACAATAGTAATAACTAGTTATCCCTCGTTATTTAATTTTTAAAAGATCTGAACAGAACCAATGGAAAAACTGAATCAAGAAAACTTTAAATTAAAAAATAAACTGCAAAAATATAGATATATTTATCCTATAGTGGAATTTTTTCGCCCCCCAAGTCCTAAATTAAATATAGTAGGGAAACAAAAACGAAAATATTTTTCCCAATTAATTGAAGATTCTGGTATTGAAGGAGCTGTTCTTGATATTGGTAGTGGGAAAGAAAATGACAAATCTATCAAAGGTCTATCAACCTCAGTTATGGCTCGCCGTAAAACAATTAATATTGTTAATGGTCCTGGTGTAGATATCATTGCCAGTGTTGAATCACTCCCTTTAGAAAGTGAATCTGTGGCAGGGGTACTTTTTCAGGGAGTCATTGAACATATACAAGAACCGAAAATAGCAATAAATGAAATTAACCGTGTGTTAAAAAAAGGTGGCTATATTTATGTGGAGGCACCTTTTATGCAGCATTTTCATTATGATCCCATAGATTATTACCGTTTTACAGATGACGGCCTTGCACATGTTTTTTCAAACAGCTTTAAAATTATTGAAAAAGGTCCACTCTTTGGACCATCTGCGGTTCTTCAGGATGTTTTGACAGAGTATTTTGCAGTATTTTTCAAGTCACCATATTTTTATTGGGGAGTCAAGTGGATTCTAGGCTGGTTATTTATGTTTATCAAATATATTGATTATTTCTTAGTGAAAAGACCAAGGGCAAAATATTTGTCTTTAGGTGTATATGTTTTAGGGCAAAAATATGATTAATAGGTCATTCGATATCATATTGTCTATGTTGATAGTATTATTGCTTGTACCGGTATTATTTGTTGTTTCAATCCTGCTAATAATATTTAATGGTTTCCCTGTATTCTTTAAACAAAAACGTCTGGGACAATTTAGTATCCCGTTTTCCCTAATTAAATTTCGAACGATGACCCGGGGTAAATCCATCAGCTCTGATCATGATGAGTCAAGAATAACTCCTTTAGGAAAATTATTAAGAAAAACCAGTCTGGATGAATTACCCACATTAATTAATGTTTTAAAAGGTAATATGAGTTTGGTAGGTCCCCGACCACTTCCTGTAAAATATATTAACCGGTTTAATGGTTTTCAAAATCGGCGTCATGAAGTTCGTCCTGGCATCACTGGATGGGCGCAGGTAAATGGCAGAAATACCTTATCTTGGGAAGAAAAATTTGAATATGATGTTTATTACGTGGATCATCGAAACATTTTTCTTGATATTAAAATACTGTTTTTAACTTTTTTTCAAATATTAAAGGGACGTGGTGTTTCTCCAGCTAACCAGGGAATCATGCCTGAATTCATGGGAACGGAAAAAAATGAATCTTCTTTCAAAGATTGAGAAGAAAATAACCCGGAAAGAAAAAGATTGTATTTATTATCTCGGTCAATCAGGTTATGTGATTAAAACAAAAGAGACGATTATTTACATAGACCCCTATCTTTCTGATTATGTTGAGCACCGGGACGGATTGAATGAAAAGACAATGATGCGAAATTACCGTCCTCCCATATTACCGCCGGATATTCAACAACTTGATGCAATATTGTGCACTCATTCCCATGGAGATCATATGGATCCATGGACAATTCAAGAAATAAACGCTGAGTTTACTTTTTACTCATCCATGGGTGCCTATGAGAAAAATCCAGTTACAGTATCATCTGATAAAATTATCTTTCTGGAACCCGGAAAACCCGAAATGATTAATGAAATTAAAGTAGAGTCAATTCAGGCGGCACATTATGGCCTTTTCGATGAATTTGATCGTTCTGACAGCTTATCTTTCGTCATATCATTCAAAGGTAACATATTCTTTTTCTGGGGGGATGGTATAATATATGACGGACTCGTGGAAAAACTGCAAAAATACACATTTGATTATTTTTTTGCCCCCATCAACGGTCGTGACGAAGAAAGAGAAGAAATGGGAATTATCGGAAATATTAATGCAAAAGAGTTGGCAGAATTATGTTGCAATTTAAATGTAAAATCATTGGTGCCTAATCATATTGATATGTTTAAAAAAAATAGCGAATCCATCAATTATTTTCTTCAATGCATTCAGGACATATGTCCGAACCAAGAAGTAATCATCATGAATTGCGGTGATAGATTAGAGGTCTAGTTATGAAAAATGAACATTTAAAATATTTTCGCCATTCACAGGAATTCTACAGATTTGTTATTTTGAAATATATCCATAAAAACGGATCTTTAGCTCTTCCTGTTGATTATACTGAAATTGAAATTGAAGAAGCTCTGTCGCATATTCACCTTCAGTCATTGATTGACAGTTCTCTACTGGAGAAAAATGATGAAAACAATTTAATGTTAACCGGCTTGGGCCGCCGGAAATTACGGGAACATTTTATTGATTATCAGCTGGATCTCCTCTCACTGGAAAATGAATTAGGGGATTATTTTCAGAAAAAAATAGAACGAATTGTGAATAATAATGTAAATAATGTTGCACTGTATGGAGCGAGCGATACCGCCAAGTCTCTTCTGGTTCATTTGAAAAAGAATGGTATTAACGTCGAGTGTATTATCGATGACGACCAAGAAAAACAAGGCGGTTCATTTGAAGGTCTGCCCATTATTCCCCAATCCGAACTGAAAAACTATTCGATTGATACCATCTTGATTGCTTCTGTAACCTTTTATAAACAAATCAAAGCCAATATTATTTCCTCGTTGGGAGATACGTATCAAATATATACCTTACTGGAATCATGACTTCATCCAATCCGAAAGTCAGTATTATCATTCGTACATTAAATGAGTCGAAATATCTTGGGGCTCTTCTTGATTCGATCAAAAATCAAACATATAAGCATGTTGAAACAATTGTCGTTGATTCTGGATCTACTGACGGTACGTTGGACCTTGCAATGAAAAAGAGTCAAAAAGTATTAGAAATAGAACCGGAGGATTTTACGTTTGGTTTTGCAATAAATAATGGAATACAAAATTCCACAGGCGATCTGATTTGCATTTTGTCTGCACATACGTTGCCGGAACACGATCACTGGCTGGAAGAGTTGGTGAATGGATTTACACGCGCAACTTCAACCATAAAAAAAATAGCGCTGTCTTATGGAAAACAGATGGGGAATCATCAATCTAATTATTCTGAAATCCGGGATTATGCAAGAATGTATCCCAACAATGAAGTGATTCAAAATTCACCCAATTACTTTTGTAATAATGCGAATTCTTTGATACAAAAAGATCTTTGGAAAGAGCACCCGTTTGATGAAGCATTGACTGGCCTGGAAGATATAGAGTGGTCAAAATATTGGATGGATAAGGGATACCAAATTATATATAAACCTAACGCAAATGTATTTCATTTCCACCGTGAAACAGCTGATCAAATCAGACGTCGCTTTTGGAGGGAAGCCATTGCAGCGAGATCCATTGGCATATTCCCTGTATGGAAAATCCTTCTGCAGATCCCGGTACAGACGGGGTTTCTCATTGCCGATATTATGAGTGCTTTCCGCCAAAATGGCCCATCAAGAATGAAAGATATATATGTATACCGGTTCAACAATCTCATGGGGAAACTGAAATCATTAACAGATAAAAAATTCAATTTGCAGGATTATAGAGAGCAATATACCGCCAACTCATATGATGTATTGGAATTTGCCGGCCCAAATAATGTCCGGAAGACCACCTACTCTCTCAAACCAGTAAAACCAAACGAAGTTTTAATTAGAATCGCCTATGTGGGAGTCTGTGAAACAGATCTGGAAGTTTTACGGGGCGAACTTGGATATTATAAATCCGGGTGGGCGAAATACCCCATAGTCCCCGGTCACGAATTTTCCGGGACCATTCAACGCGTTGGATCTAAAGTAACCAATCTTACCGTTGGGGATGAAGTGGTGGGTCAATGTATTTTATCTTGCGGCACCTGTGAAATGTGCCTGAGTAACCGAAAGGCGGCTTGCTTGGAACGAAAAGAAGTGGGTGTATTAAACCAGGATGGAGGATACTCAGAATATGTTTCATTAAAATCTCATTTTGTACATAAAATTCCAAACTCCTTATCATTAATAACAGCCAGCAGCATAGAACCATTGGCAGTGGTTCATAAAGGATTGTCCAGAGCAGGGTTAAATCGTGTGAGCGAAACCGAAAAAGAGAGGATTTTAATTGTGGGAGCAGGTCCTATCGGTCATCTTTCTGCCCGGGTGGGTCATCTCTGGAACCACGATATAACCGTGGTTGATACCAATGAAAATAGATTATCATTTTTGGACGATATTTCTATTTTTACCGTTTTGAAGAAACCGGATTTGAGTCAATTTTCCATCATTATTGAGTGTACGGGTATTGCTGAACTTGCAAAAGAGCTTATTCATCTTTCTTCTGTATCGGCAACGATCTTACTTTTAGGATTACCATACGATAAAGAGAAGATTGACTTGGAGCAAATTGTATGTTTTGATAAAAAAATCATTGGTTCGGTTGGAAGCAATGAAGAAAACTTCAGAGCTGCTATGGCCTTATCAGAAAAAATAAATATGAATCATTTCAACCAATCCATATATGAATTTGATCATTGGCAAAACGCATGGGATATGCATAAAAGTAAAAAAACATTAAAAGTAAAATTAAAAATCTCGAAAAATGAGATAGTTTCATGAAAAAAATCATCGTGTTTGGTGCCGGAGAATATGGGTCACTCATTGAAAATTTATTATGGTACTCTCGTGAGTTTGAAATTGAAGCATTCTGTGATGATGGGAAGGATAAGATAGGGACGAAAAAAGATGGGAAACCCGTTTTATCATTTGAAAATGCTCTGAAACTTGCCCATAAAAAAACCATAAAGCATGCTGTCGTTGCCGTGGGAAATAACCAAATACGATCTGATAAATATCATTTGTTTAAAGAAAACAATTTCAAAATGATCCGGATTATCCATCCCCGAGCACTCGTTGATACTCATGTGAATATTGGTGAGAATACTATTGTTGAAATGGGTACTGCCATCCATACGCGATCCACAATCGGCAATAATGTATTTTTAGGGGGTGAAGCGCTTATCGGACATCATAATATTCTAGGTGACCATGTTCTTGTTGGCGGAAATGCATCTTTTGGCGGATCGGTGATTGTGGGTGATTTTTCTACGATTGGAGTAGGATCAGCCATCAAACCGGGGATCACTATCGGGAAAAATTCTATCGTCGGCGTGGGGGCTGTTGTGGTAAAAGACGTTCCGGATAATGTCATTGTGGCGGGTGTACCTGCAAAATTTATTGGTAGAAATGAATAAAATTATTAATGAAGCGGCGTTTATAAACGCAGTCAAATTTGCTGAAATGATTGCAGTAGGAGGATTCCGCCGTTCCGGAACTCCCCAGCAGCTGTTGAGATTAATTCGTGAATCATTTAATGATTCAGGGTCGCCTTCGAAAATTACACTTATGTTTTCCAGCACTCCCACGGACCCGGGTGTGGATATTCTTGCCCACAAAGACCTTCTTCACTGCACGATAGGCAGTTTTTATGGATCGATCCCCCTCATCCGGTCATTAATACAGGAAAACAAAATTCAAGGTTATTCACTCCCCCAGGGACAAATAGCATTATTATTCCGTGAAATCGGTCGCGGAAGCCCCGGATTGATCTCCAATGTAGGCCGGGATACTTTTGTAGATCCTGAAATTGACGGGGGAAAACTCAACAGTCTAACCCAAAATGACGCAGTTGAAATCATTGATTTGCATGGGAAATCATTCATGTTTTATAAATCACACGCAATTGATATTGTACTGCTGCGGGGATCGATTTCGGATTGTATCGGGAATATTTCTATGAAAGATGAACCGATAAAAACAGAATTCTTAGCCATGGCTCAGGCAGCGAAAAGCTCCGGCGGAAACGTATTTGTTCAGGTTGCAGGAAATGTAAAATCCCAATTTCATCCCCAGGAAGTAGATTTACCCGCCCATTTGGTCGATGGGGTCATTATGTGCACGGATCCCGAGGTGGACCATCGCCAAACAAACCAATATCACTTTCACGTCGGTTTGCTCAGCAAACAATCCGGCAGGGCTCCTTCAGAAGATCACGATGTTTTATTCAAGCAGCTGATTGCAAAACGCGCCCTGAAAGAGCTCAGGAATACAGCACGTGTCAACCTGGGGCAGGGTTTGCCGGAATTAGTGGCTATTTATGCGAAAGAAAAACCGGATAGATATCATCACGTCATCACTTATTTAGAATCAGGAGTTATCGGCGGCATTCCGGAAAGACGTCCTGATTTTGGTGCTGCCATGGGACCCCATGCCTTTCTAACCCAGGACAGTCAATTTGCCGGATTCAATGGAGGTCAACTCGATTGTGCAATATTAAGCTTTGCTCAATTGGATCAACATGCCAATATTAATGTGAGCCGTATTGGATCAGAGGATTTTGGCTGTGGCGGATTCATGGATATTACCCATACCACAAAAAAATTGGTATTTGTAGGGTCTTTTACGACCAAAGGATTGGAAATACAACGCAGCGGATCCACACTTTCAATATTGAAAGAAGGAACCGTCCAAAAATGTGTTTCTTCTGTAAGTCAGATTACCTACTCACCCAAATTACAGGAGGAAAAATCACAAGAGATAATTATCATTACAGAACGATGTGTCTTTGAGATTCACAAAGGACATCTGATTCTGACTGAAGTCGCCGATGGAGTGAACCTTCAAAAAGATATATTGGACCAGATGGAATTTGTACCGGATATTGCCCATCCACTCATTCCACTATTGTGGGATTAAACGATTCATTTTATGGCTTTAAAAGAGAATAAACGGATTTATTTATCTCCGCCTCATATGGGAGAGAAAGAATTGGAATATATTCGTGACGCCATCCATTCAAATTGGATAGCGCCCCTGGGTCCCCAAGTGGATACCTTTGAAAAGGAAATATCTGACTATGTCGGTGTAAAAAATGCAGTCGCTTTATCATCGGGGACTGCTGCTCTGCATTTAGCATTAAAACTATGCCATGTCCAGGCCGGAGATACGGTGTTTTGCTCTGATTTAACATTTGTGGCAAGTGCCAATGTGATCATGTATGAAAATGCAATCCCAGTATTTATCGATTCTGATTGGAATACTTGGACCATGTGTCCACGGGCACTCCAAGTCGCATTCAAAGAAGCTGAAAAGAAAAACCAGCTGCCTAAGGCGGTGATTGTGACTGATTTATATGGCCAGAGTGCAGATTACGACTCCTTGATCATGATATGCGATCACTATAACGTTCCTGTCATTGAGGATTCTGCTGAAGCATTGGGATCCTCTTATAAAAAACAAAAGTGTGGAAGTTTGGGACGGATGGCAGTGTTGTCCTTTAACGGAAATAAAATGATTACCACATCCGGAGGCGGTATGTTATTAGCTCATGAATCACCGTTGGTGGAAAAGGCCAGGTTTTTATCCACGCAAGCCCGGGATGAGGCTATTCATTATGAACATAGTGAATTAGGATATAATTATCGCATGAGCAATATTCTGGCAGCCCTGGGCAGGGGTCAATTAACAATGCTGGATAAACATGTTTCTTCCTGCCGTTCAATTTTTCAGCGGTATAAAAAAGGATTATCTTCAGTCGTTAACATTCAATTTATGCCGGAAGCCGATTATGGACGATCCACCCGCTGGCTGAGCGCATGTATCCTTGATTCCAAAGAGGGTGGTATCCATAAAGAGGACATCATACATGCCCTAGAAGAAGAAAATATTGAAGCGCGCCCTGTGTGGAAGCCCATGCACATGCAGCCGCTTTATAAAGACTCACTATTCTACACGGTGGAGGATCCTTCCATATCGGAAACCGTTTTTAACAATGGGATCTGCCTTCCTTCAGGCGTCGGTCTTTCGATCAAAGACCAGAGAAAAATTATTTCAATCATTCACAAAACTCTTTTGAAAAAATAAATGTAAAATTCCATTCTAAAAGCCGGCGTCAGGGATTTTGATGAGTTGTTAATAAAACCAATATGATTTTTAGCATTAAAATATTAATTTTGCATTTTACCGAACAGATATATTACTTTCAGTAAGGAACATGAATATTGAATTGATGTATAGAGGGCGATTTAAAAATACCAGTATGTACTTTATTGTACTGGCGGACGCAGCAGCAATTATTTTAAGTTTGCTGCTGGCCTACTTGCTCCGCTTTGATTTTCGTTTACCCTCATCGTATTGGAGTCATTTAGGCATATCGTTACTGTTCGTTGTTCCATTAAAATTATTGATTTTTCGTGCCTTTGGATTATATCGCGGTATTTATCGTTATACATCTATCTGGGACGGCGTCAAAGTAGTCAAAGCTTCCACCACTGCGTCTCTGGTCATTATTGTTTTTTATACTTTATCACTCGAATTTGAAGGGTTGAACAGATCGATCTTTATCATAGACTATCTGCTGTCCTCCATATTCATTGGTTTCGTGAGAGTCAGCGTCCGCTTCTATTATTCTTCATTACAGAATAATCCTTTAGATAATCATAAAAAGAAAACCAGATTGGTATTAATGGGGGCAGGGAATACAGGTGAAAAAATTGCCAGGGAGATATTAGCAACCTATCCAATGGAATTTGAGATTATTGGATTTCTGGAAGATGATATACATAAAATTGGAGCAAGTATACACGGTATTCCCATTTTAGGTTCATTGCATGAGTTAGCAGGTATCTCGGTACCCTATGATGAAATACTGATCACGGCGCCTTCTTCCACTTCCGAGCAAATGCGTCACATTGTGGAACTGTGTGAAAAAACAGGCAAGCGATTTCGAACGATTCCCAGTTTCTCAGAATTAATGAATAATCAAGTCTCCATAAAAGATATTCGTGAAGTGTCCATTCTAGATTTACTCGGACGGGAAGAAGTGCAGCTCGATAAGCAATCCATAAAAAACTTTATTGGGGAAAGACGAATATTAATTACAGGCGCCGGCGGTTCAATAGGTTCTGAGCTGGTCCGGCAATGTTTGCAATATAATCCCGGCTCCCTCATTCTGGTGGATAACAGTGAACAAAATTTATTTACCATAGAACAAGATTGTCATGAATTGGGCGGAAAGACACTCACAAAAGCGATTCTTGCAAATGTCCGCGACGAGAAACAAATGAAAATGATTTTTAAGGAATACCGTCCTCAAATTGTGTTCCATGCAGCCGCATATAAACATGTACCTATGCAGGAATTACACCCTTGGGCTGCTGTGAATACCAATGTTCTTGGCACCATGATTATGTCAGAATTGTCCACGAAGTTTCATGTGGATAAATTTGTATTGGTTTCTACTGACAAAGCAGTCTCGCCTGTGAATATTATGGGTGCAACCAAACGATTGGCAGAAAAAATTGTTTTATCGGTGGACAAAATCAGCCAAACCAAAATGATTGCTGTCAGATTTGGAAACGTTATCGGCAGTTCCGGCAGCGTGATTCCTACATTTCAAAAACAAATTGAACATCATGGACCCGTAACAATTACCCATCCTGAAATGTATCGATATTTTATGTCTGTTTCTGAAGCAGCCCAACTTATTTTTCAAGCAGGAACCATGGGTCAGAAAGGCCGCATATTGATTTTAGATATGGGTAAACCTATTCGGATTAAGGATATGGCATATGATTTAATTCGATTATCCGGGTTTGAACCTGAAAAAGATATACCCATTGTGTATACGGGACTCCGTCCAGGAGAAAAACTGTACGAAGAACTGGTTGCCAAAGAAGAAACTATACAACATACTGCCCATAAGAAGATTATGGTGCTTAAAGATCAAAATCACCACCCTGAATGGGAAAACTTCAAAGGAGATATTCTATCCCTGATTAAAATTGCAGATACCTATGAATCTGATGCAATAAAACAAAAATTACAGTTATTAGTCCCCGATTACACACCGCAGGATTATTTTGCATTAGGTAAAAAACTGGATTTAGACGTAGTTTCGATCAAAGGTCAAGCCTGATAAGAAAATGGTCACACTATTAATCAGGCTCCCGCTTTTGGGAGCTTTTTTGTTTTCAATCGTTTTGGGGCAATATTTTCCTCAACCGGATGATATTAATAATTATCAAATCCACGAGTCTTTTAGAACACTCCACGATTTATCAATTTATAAATTATTTAGCCCACATGACCTCCAAAGGGATTCTTTAAGGGAAAATGTCCAAATAGGGCTCTCTCCTGAATTATATACCGGTGGGGCGATTGAAGATCTACAATTATTTCATTTATGGGGGTGTGCTAACATAAAAAATTGGTCACTGCTTGTCGAACCGGTCATTGTAAATGATCCCAATGGACAAAATGTATTGGGATCCTCATTCACTCGATTCGGCATGAATGGACGCATACGAAATGCCTTTTTAAGATATACAGGTCAAATTTTTAGTATTCAGATAGGTCGTTCCCCTTTATATCTAGGACAAAACATGTCAAACTCAATCGTTCATACGACCACAGGCCCCACTTACGATCATGTGATTACCAAAATCAATTTCGGTGATTTTCAATTTGAATTCTTTTCAGGGCAGCTGGGACCGGATACGGCAAATGTGGACGTACGCATCAAACGGTTGACAGCAGGCCACCGCATGATATGGATTTCCAAATCAAACAATTTAATGATAAGCCTGGGCGAACAGGTTATTTATACAGGTCAAAACCGTTCAGTGGAATTCATGTATCTAAATCCATTTATTCCCTATTTTTTTGCCGCGCTGGAAGGGGATGAACTTCAGGAGCCGAATGACAATGATAATTCCATCATATATTTTACAGCAAGATATAATTTAAGGCCATCCTTTTCACTGTATACTGAAATATTCATAGACGATTTCCAGGTTGATAAAAGCAATCTTCAAAATCAGATTGGATTACGGTTTGGTGCAGACGGCGCGTTAACACTGGGCAGGATTCCGGTCACCTGGGAAGCGGATTTTACAAAAATAGACACCTGGGCAAACATTCATTATGGCCAATCAACCTCCTGGGTTAACCGGGGCCATGCACTGGGATATTTATATGGCTCGGATTTATGGTCAGCCCATTTTCAAACGGATGCCTGGTTAACCAACACCATACAGTTTCATTTGGATTTTACGTGGTTACGTAAAGGAAATACGACACTTCAATCAGCGTATGATAATTGGCATGAAACTGAAATGAGTCCTTTTCCTTCAGAACCGGTGATGGATCATCAACTGTTATCTGTTTCTTTTGCTTATCGGAGTGATTTAGGCAATATTGAAATAGGATATTCATCTATCCCATTTTCAAATTTGATTGCCTATGAAGGTAGTGAGAAATCTTTTGAAAGAAGGCTGTTTTTAAAATACCAATATGTATTGACAAAAGGATTTAATATAAAATAACACTGGTGATGTTCCCATATTTTTTGTGCCGCAACAGTTGCATTCCACGCTGGAGTGGATGATGAAACATTGGATAACCTATTGGTAAAATTATTTAATTTATGTGTCATAATGAATTTGAAATTATCAATTATTATACCCGTTTATAACGAAGCTCTTACATGCCGGGAGCTCATAGACAAGGTCAAAACAAATCCTTTGGTAAAAGAGATTGTTGTTGTGGATGATGGTTCCACAGATGAAACGAATCAAATTTTATCACAAATCGAAGGGATCTATCTTTTAGGGCACAATGAGAATAGGGGAAAAGGCGCTGCCATTCAAACGGCCATCCCTCATATAACGGGTGATGTGGTTATTTTGCAGGATGGAGATCTGGAATATGATCCGAGTGATTATAGGAAATTGATTGATCCAATTGAAAGCGGGGAGGCAGATGTGGTTTTCGGCAGCCGATGGATGGGAAAAAAGAAGAAATGGTCATTCCATTATATGGGAAACAGGTTCATAACACTTTTTTCTAACATCATTAATCAAAAGTGGATTAATGACATGGCATCCTGCTATAAAGCAATTCCAGCTGGAATATTCAAAGAACTGATGTTAAAATCCCAGGGGTTTGGTCTGGAAGCAGAAATGACGGCAAAAATATGCAGAAAAGGGTTTAGGGTCAAAGAAGTCCCTATCACCTATCAAAGACGCACATCCGCCGAAGGGAAAAAATTGCGGTTGAAAGACGGCCTGGTTGCAGCTTGGGCCTGCCTTTACTACCGCTTTGTTGATTGACAGAAAGCCAGGTTATTTTTTTTGCTTTTTTAAAAAGGGAATTAAATCAGAAATATTCGATTTAGTCAATTCTGTGATTTTCTTTAATTTCCCTTTTTCCTCTTCATCGCTATTGCTGGCGTATTCTTTTATAAAGGCAACAACGACCGAAAAGCCGAAGCCAAGAATCAGAGATAACAAAACAGATAATTTACGTTTTGGTTTGTCTCTGTATAATGGTGCCTCAGGCGGGTCCAACACCTGAACCAATGCAGTTTCTTTCACTTCATCAATTTTTGTCATTTCCAATTGCTGTTTGAGGGTAGTAAAAACACCGGTTAATACGGACGTTTCCCTGGAAAGGCGCTGTTGTTCAAGGAGTAAAGCGGGAGACTGCTGAATCTGACGGTTCCGGTCCCGGAATTCCTTCAGTGCTTCTTCCGCCTCTTCCAATTCTTTTTGAACTTCAACAATACGCCCCTCAATGAATAAACGCGTTTCCTTTACTTTTTCTGTTTTATACTTTCGCTGATGTTTATCCAGCTCTTCTATCAGTGCAGAACAAAGATCGGCGGCAAATTGCGGCTCAAAGGCGTTGACAGTTAATGTATATACAGAAGATGACCTGTCCTGCTCAATCTCAATCATTTCGAATAATGTTTCTGTTCCTATTTTCATCAAGGTATCCGAACCCACTTCCGGATCTTCATGGCCGTAGGTCAGAATCTGGAGCAGGGACTTTTCAGACCCATATTCTTCCGTATCGAATTTTCTTTTAAGCAGAACCCTGGCCAAGGTTCTGCTCTTAATGATATCGGGATACACCCATTCAGGGTTGGCTTCACCCCCTAATGGAACAGATATGCCAAATTGTGCAGCCAATCCCTGGAGCTGGGAAGTTGAACTACCGCCACCTGAAGACATGATTTTTGCCGATGATACATAAACCGGTTCAGCAATAAACAGGACATAAAAAACAGTCAATATTCCGAATACAAATGGTATAATAATCAGCAGTTTCAGCTGTTTGGCCAGAACCATTAAAATATCGGATAAGGAAATAGTATCCTCCTCAAAATAGTAGGGGGAAGGATGGGCTGGTTGTTGCTGTGTATTTTGATATTCGTTCATATTCAACAGCTGCTATTAAGGGAGAGCAAGGATAATTAGAATAATGACTTGAGCTAAATTTGCCACGATTGCGGATATTTCTTTTGCAAGTTCAGTCTTGTCAACCTGTTCTCTTGTTTCGGTGGCAATTGTAATAATAGAGCCGTCCAAAACCTCCGGCGAGAACCAAAACCGACTCACTTCATTCCCCTCGCCATTGGGATGCCGTATGGATACATCATTCTTATCTGCAACAGACGTATATCCTCCCGCTTCATTGATATAATCTTTTACGGAACGCCCTGAGATGTATTTAAATGCGCCGGGGTTACTGACTTCGCCGTAAATATAGACCATATTTGGATGTTTGAATACGTGTATTTTATCGCCTGCCAATACAGGAAAATCGATGTTCGACCGCGGTCGATTCATAATTTTTTCCAAATCGATATTGACTTGAATACTGTCCCGGTCAAGGGACGAAGCTTCCGGATATGCATCCTCATAAAAACCGCCGGCCCGGCTGACAATATCCGATATGAACTCATTGGCGGAAGATAAAGCATATTCACCGGGGAAAACCACCGCGCCTGTAATTTCTACGCGCTGATCCAATTTAAAATGCGGATCGGCACGTACGAAAACAACATCGTGGGGATACAACACACCCATATCACTGTGATTAAAATTCTGTCCCAGCTCGTCAATGGTCAAAAAATGAGACATTTCTAAAATAATGCCATAGTGATTTTCACTGGTGGAATCGGGATTCACTCTCATGAGTTCGAGTTTTACACGGTATACATTTTTTGCAAATCCGCCTGACTGGATCAATAGATCATTCACGGTCATGCCGTCATAGTAAATATATTCATCAGGGTTTTTCACTGCGCCTGAAACGGTAACGGTTTTAAATGCATTAAAAACCGTATTTTTGTTAAAGACGACCAGGCTGTCAAACGGCTGTAATTTTACATCGTCCATCGCTGTGAGCTCAAGGGCATTTCCCAGATTCAGCTCCAATATTTCCTTGGTTAAATCATCATTTAAACGAATAATGTGAGCGATGTCCAAGTACGTATCCGCCATAAGGCCGTCCGCCATTTTCACCAGGTCAGATACACTGAGTTCTTCAGTATACTCAAATCGTCCGGGCCTGAGAACATTCCCGGAAATATCCACAAAATTTCCCCTTAAATCCTTCACTGAAAATATATCGATTGTGTCCCCATCCATTATTTCAAAATGAGACCCCTGTGTCCTCAATTGGTAGATATTGACATCTACCACCATTCGCTCCATGGCCAACGTTTCTCGCTGCTCGGCCGGAACAATACGATCGATCTGAATTCGGTCCAGATACGCCTTTGAAGTAAAATTACCTGCAATGGTCATTAGCTCGAGCAAACCTTCATCCTCCTTTAGCTCATAGATGGCAGGACGTTTTATTTCACCGCGTATGGTGACCGTTTTCCCCCTGGGAGGTAAAAAGATTGTATCATCAAGCTGCAAGCGAATATCATTGATTTTCTTCCCGGATAACAAATAATCGTAAAAATCGATGGCAGCAGATTTTTTACCGTTTCTGATTAACTGTATATTTCGCAGACTTCCCAAAGGCGTGGGACCATTAAAATAATAAAGGGATGTGAATAATGTGGTGGCCGGGCCAATTTGATAGGCCCCCGGCTGATTGACCTCACCCACCACCAGAATACGTAATGGACGTAAATTCCCTAAACTAATATCCAAAAAGGTAGATGCTTTTCCACCATCTGCCCGGATTAAACTTGAATATTTTTGTGACAAAACCTTGAATAATTTTGATTCCAAAAGGTTCATAGTCAATCCATTGACAAATACCTGTCCCACTTCCGGAATAAAAATAAATCCTTCACGATCTACAGATAATACTTGTCGAAACTGTGTTTCTCCCCAGAGCATAATGATAATTTCATCCCCAGGGCCGATATTATATCCAGGGTCCACAGCACCCAGTTCGGATTGTTGAAAAATAGCAGGATCCCGCTGAAAAATATTGTACCCGAAATAATCAATTTCTTTTTTGAAAGGATCTTTTATAAATGTAGTATCTTGAAGCAGTCGAATGACTTCTTCCTCTGGTAAATAGGTTGGAACAGATCTAAACATCTGCTCTGAATACACATTTCCCCCCCCCTGAGTTTCAAGTCCTAATTCCAGCGCTTTAGCATCCATTTCATCATTGCTCATCCCTCGCTGTCTAGCCAATTGTCTGATCTGGGATTCAGATAAACCGGATTGCCGGATACGTCTTTTGATTTCTTCCGAGCTCTGGCTGAATATTCCGGAAAATAAAAGACAGGTAATAAATAATATTCGTATCATCAGTTATACTTGTGGTTTTTGAATTATGAATTATGTGATCTTAATGAACAATAAAAATAAAACGATATGATGGTTATTCACTATTAATTTTTATAGAATTAGAATTTATACAACAGTCCATTAACCATTCATCTTCTTTTGTTTTGAAGCCAACGCCACCCTTGCAGCTACTTCTGGCCCGTCACAAAATATTTTCCCGGTTCTTCATCATAATACTCGCCTTCGACCGAGTTGTAGGAATACAGGACCAGCCAGGCCTCATTCTGCTCTTTTAAACTGAAGTGGCTACCGATCCCTTTGGCCAGTTGAATCCCTACCACGCTGCTGGTATACAGACAGATGACGATGTTGGAAAATTCCGGATACTGCTTGGTTAAGCTTTTACAGAGCAGCCGCAGCCTTTGGGTGCTGGTTTGTTCATCGACGGTGACATATACCTTGCCCTGCTGAAAAACGCTGGAGATACGTTCCACCCGCACCACGGTGTGTTTCGGGATGGTTAGTTTAGGTTTAATCTGTTTCATCTCGACTGCGGGCTTGGAAACGACAGGAGGCGATATTTCTTCTGTTTGATGCTGCTTTAATCTATCAGTTGTTTCTTCCGTCTCCGGCTGCACTATGGCTTTTTCCTGCGTTTCAGGGTGTGCTGCTGCCTGTTTATTGAGGTTCACCCGGGGGGAGGGGTCGGAGCGGAACAGATTTAAGATTAAGATCGTCACCAGGGCAGTACACCCAACTAGAGCAATCGTTCGATTATGTTCAAGTAGAAAAGTGAATCTTTCATTTTTCTGACTTGGTCTGTCCTGTTGCTCATATTTTTTGTCCAGCTGGGCCTGCTGTATTTCCGCTTCGGGCAGATCCCGGGTGCCCAGGGAATGAAAAATGCGCTTATCCTTTTTTCCTGTATCAGGGTTGTAGACATAGGTCTGGTAGTAATAATAGCCGTCCGCCCCGCCTTTGCGGTAAATGCTGCTCATATGACTGAATGTCTGTTCATGTTATTTTTTAAGTAAATAGTTTCTTTCCCCAATGCATGGAATGTAAATACACCTATTTATATATGGCAACTACTAATATAACTACCACTTGCCTATTTGAACTTTATAACCCATTTAATCATTTCACTACTCATGAGTTCCCAATTCGGAAAAGACAATCGTTATCGTCAATAAACATGTGGGTAGTTGCTCGGGTAGTTGCACTAGGACACACTGTTATAATTCATATTCAAAACTCCAACCTAGTATTATGAAGCTAGCGACTACAGTTGTTAATCATTTTTCCCATCAATTGCAGTAGATTGTCATTTTATCTCATCCGACGATATTTAGGGCAACTACCTTTCTAACTACCATTCAATCGTTTGGTTTATTAGTTAAAATACTTTTTGTTGTTTACTATCTCCATTCGTCAATAAATACTAACAACTACCCCGAAAACTACCGTTGCTGAATTGTTTATTCTTAAAGATGCGTTTCGTGTAAGTACTTTTTAAAACAGATATCCACGGCTTTTGTGGCAAAGTCCTGATTTTACACGCATTACTTTAGACATACGTATCTTAGATTTCTTTGGTCTTGATGATGATATCTGTATATGAAATAAACTGGTGCCTATATTAGTGATGAAACGGGGAAGCGGAAAGTCCCGATCCTTTGGTTTTCTTCTTTATTATTAATCGCATCCTGCGGAAATACTGAAAAAATAATTAATGAAATGATTAATATAATCAGCACTCCTTACCTCGAGCGAAAACTATTTTTATTTTGTATTGTTTTTGAGCTTAAAAATTATAACGATCTGAAGGTTATTCAATATCAGATTATAGGTGAAAGCAAAACCTAACATTTGTTCGAAACAATCGTTTTATCATTTTATTGATTTCGTTTCAAGTCACGATAAAAATTCTCATGAGAACCCAACATAATTAATGTACGCGATTCGATATCGTAAGTATATGCCAGTAGAAATAAATCCCGCTTCATCTTAAATTTATGAACGAAAATACCCGCCAAATCCCCACGTTTTGCTTCTCCTAAATTTGGATTAATGCGGAGTTTTTCAATTTCACTATCTAAGAGCTTTATCTGCAAACTATACAGTTTTTTCTTTGCTCTGGAAAATACCAGTGTTTGATAAATTTTAATCAATCACCTTCTCCCATAACATATTTTTCAATATCACCTGCATCCGCCTGAGTCCTCCCTAAAAGAATATCATGAATAAACTCAAAAGGTAAGTCCGGGTTTTCAATGGCTATTTTACCGATCGTTGCCCAATATTCTAATTGTTTCGGCGCTGAACGGTGTTCCACCTGACCAACTTCACGGGCACTCTGGACGATTTTCTTATTTAATTTAATTGCGATACTACTCATAATGCTTCCTGTAATTAATTATATATTACACCAATATGCAACATTATGCAACCATTCGTATCACATTTCCATTTTCCATCAGTTACCGCTGGAAAACATTAAATAATGAGGCGATTTGAAAATAAAAATCCCAGCCAAATAAATGTTAGATAAAAAATAGTTAATTTCAAAGCTACCGCCTACAAGATGGCCAACCGTTTTACGGCCCTGTTAATGTGTATGATTTACTTTAAAGAACATGCCGGAGAACCGATGAATGAAAAATTGGGAAAATCAAAGAATTGGGTTATCTATCATTCATTGAAATGTGTAACTTTGCAGGATTTATGAAGAAGAAAAAAGAAAGAGAAAGGAGTGTTCAATATTGAACACAAGACGAACACTCCGGTTTACAGGAAAAAATAATTAAAATGCACCTGCTATTAAGGTGCATTTTTAGTTTATGGAAGTAGGAGTAGCATAATGAGCTCAATATCAACATTGATACACTTGCAGGAGGTGGATACCCAACTCTTCGAGATCAGGGAATTGCTGGGGGATTTACCGATTAAAGTGGATGAATTAAGCCAAAAAGAAAAATCATTTGCCGAAGAGATCGTCCAGGCAAAATCGCGAATAAAAGAAATTAATTTAGACATTGCCAAGAAAGATCATAACCGAAAGGGTATTCAGGTAAAAATCCAGAAACTGAAAGATCAATTATTCCTGGTCAAAACGAATAAACAATACGATGCTTTATCCCATGAAATTGATTATTTGAAAGAAGAATTAGATGGTATTGAAACAGAAGAATTAGAAATTTCAATCGAAAAAGATAGCCTGGTAGAAGAAACGGAAGAAAACGAAAATAATCTGGAATCTTTAACAACAGATTTACATAAAAGAAAATCCAGTTTGGAATTGTTGATTGAAGAATCATCAGAACAGAAGGAAAACCTTAAAACTCAAAGACAATTAATTGTGGCTGATATAACTGAAACGGTCATGTCTAAATACGAACGCGTTCTTCAGGCAAGAAGCGGAATGGCTGTGGTGGAAGTGCTTGATTCTTCCTGCAGCGGCTGCGGTTCAATGGTGCCTCCGCAAAAAATGTCTGAAGTGAAAAAAGGAGATAGTATTAATTCATGCGATGTCTGCAGTCGTTTTTTATACTGGCCAACTAAAAAATATGATTAATATGTAGGTCAAGCATCCTTGCTTGACTAAAAACAGGGTCGTTCTATTAAACAAGCACTATTTCGACAATCAGGGATGGTTGTCGCACATTTAGTTCAAGCATCTTAAACATCCATTTAATTTAATTCCAAAAATACTTCAATCGCGCAGACGCATCGAGCCCCCTCCTCTTACGAGGAGGGGAAATTTAGTCGGTAGTCGATTGTTTTCCATTTGTCGGAGTGGTGGTTTAAATGTTGATGGAATATGTAGGTCAAGCTTTTTACCCGTCTGCGGTGGGCAGGCCTGCTTTCATTATATTACAGACGGGCAGGCAAGAAAGGTTGTCGTAGACATATCAATTCGAATATAAAAAGTTAAAACTGATAACTCTTGGAATAGATTTCCTTCATTTTCAAATATTCAGTAAATTTCACAGCTTTTTAACAATCTGAGTCGGTCGAGTGGTTACTCTGATCTGTTTTAGGCCGTTGTGCCAAATAACGGGTCGGGGAGGAAAGTCCGGGCACTGCAGAACAGGATGCCTCCTAACGGGAGGAGGTTCGCTACAGCGAGCCATGGAAAGTGCAGCAGAAAGTAAACTGCCTCCATATTTTTCTTTTGTGGGGGTAAAGGTGAAACGGTGGTGTAAGAGACCACCAGTTCCTGGTGAAAATCGGGAAGCTTGGTAAACCCCATCCAGTGCAAGACCGAATAGGCTCCGTTGGTGTTGTTCGCATCGTTATCAGGAGCGGGTAGGTCGCTAGAACCCGACAGTGATGCCGGGTCCAGAGGAATGACCACTGATTCCCCATCCGCCAGCTGGCGGATCGGGAGGAACAGAACTCGGCTTATAGGCCGACTCAGATAATTGACATAACGTTGCGAAAGTTGTAAACTTCCACAACGTTCAATATTTACTGGAGCCCTTTGCAAAACCTAGAGGGTGAAGAAAAAAGAGTAAAAATTTATCTGATTAAGACTGGAAACGCAATTATTAGGACTCTACTATTTTTTCAATGATCAATACACCGACTTAATATTTAATGAAGTGGTCCATTTTAAACCCCGATAAACAACTGGTTTCATCCATTCAAGAATCCTTTCGCACGTCCGAGGTTATTGCCAGAGTTTTGGCCAATAGACATATTCACACAAAATCGGATGCGGTTCCATTTTTTAATCCGGACTGGAAAAAACTGCACGACCCATTTTTGATGATGGATATGGATAAAGCAGTGGAGCGCATTTTGAAAAATATTCAAAATGAGAAACCGATTTTAATATTTGGTGATTATGATGTGGATGGTACGACAGCCGCTGCTGCCCTTTGCATTGCGTTGAAAATATTTGGTTCAAATGTGGAAACCTATATCCCGGATAGGGAAAAGGAAGGGTACGGACTTTCTTTAACCGGAATTGAATATGCTCAAAATTTAGGTGCGGATCTGATCATCACCTGCGATTGCGGCATCAATGCGTTTGAAAAAGTTGATTTTGCCAATGAAAAAACCATCGATGTTATTATTACAGACCACCATACTCCCGATGAAAAACTTCCAAATGCAGTGGCAGTTCTAAACCCCAAACGCAAAGACTGTAACTATCCCTTTAAAGGTCTATGCGGTGGTGGAGTCGCGTTCAAATTGATTACTGCCCTGGGTCTTAAGCTCAATATATCTGTATCCAAATACGCTGAAATTCTTCCCTTAATCACATTGGGGACGGCCGCAGATATTGTTCCCATCAAGGATGAAAATAGAATTATTGTTTACCACGGATTATCCTTGCTCCATGATTTGGAAAAACCCGGATTAAAAATGTTGCTTAAGCTTGCAGGATTAAATGGGGCTATTTCCGTTGGGCAATTGGTTTTCAGTGTGGCCCCCAGGATCAATGCAGCCGGAAGGTTGGGAGATGCCAACAGGGCAGTGGAACTATTCGTGACGGATGATGAAAAACGGGCAAAACAGCTGGTAAAAGAATTGGATGAAGAAAATAAACGCAGACAACTTATTCAACAGGCCGTGGTGGATGAAGCATTTTTAAAAGTGAATGCAGAAGCTGATTTAAAAAATGATTATGCACTGGTTCTCGCAGCGGAAAACTGGCATCCAGGTGTTGTGGGTATTGTTGCATCGAAAGTAAAAGAGAAGTTTCACAGACCGACCATTATTATTGCCATGAAAAATGGAAAAGGCAAAGGGTCTGCCAGGAGTATTAATGGATTTGATTTATATGATGCGCTAACAGAATGTAAAGATTATCTTCAAGGATATGGAGGTCATCCTATGGCTGCAGGCTTGACGGTGTCATCAGAAAAATTAGAGGACTTTAAAAAAGCATTTATTCAGTTTGCCACTGATTCATTATCCAAAGATGATATGGAAGCAACATTGACCTTAGACAGTTTGATGGCACTGAAAGATATTACACCAAGGTTTATGGAATTTCTAGATAAATTAGGACCGTATGGCCCGGGGAATATGAGACCTAGATTTGCACTAACAGGCGCTGAAATTGTCGGAATACCTAGAGTGATTGGGAAAACAGGTGAACATTTACGGTTCAAAGTCGGGCAAGGACAGCGTTCATATCCGGCAGTGGGTTTTGGTCTGTCAGATAAATATGAAATGCTAATAACCGGAAAACCTGTGGATATTGCTTTCGTCGTTGAAACAAATGAATGGCAAGGCAATAGCTCAATCCAATTGAACGTCAGAGATATAAAACCAACAGCAGAATTATGAGAAGCTCAAAAATAACAGGAATGGGATTTCACGTCCCTCAGCACGTTGTAACCAATGCAGATCTGGAAAAAATGATGAATACCAGCGATGAATGGATTCGAACGAGAAGTGGGATTGAGAAACGCCATTGGATTTCTGAAGGAGAGGGAGGATCTGATTTATCCTTAAAAGCCAGTGAAAAGGCCATAGAAATGGCCGGTATAACACCCCATGATATTGACATGATAATCGTTGGCACCGCCTCATCTGATTATTATTTCCCCGGAATCGGGGCACAGCTACAGGATATGATGTCATTGCGGACCATCGGTGCCTTTGACATACGCGTTGGCTGCTCCGCATTCATTTATGGGCTATCGATTGCCGATCAATTTATCAAAAGCAGCCAATGTGAAACTATTCTGTTAGTGGGAGTAGACGTTCTTTCTCCGGCATTGGAAAAAAATCCAGATGGCAGGGATGTAGGTGTATTATTTGGCGATGGCGCCGGAGCGGTAATCATACAGCCCTGTGAAGATGGATCGGGCATTTTGTCAACCCATCTCCATTCGGAAGGGAAATATTTGAAAGACCTTTGGGTTGAGCTGCCTTCATTCAGAATAGAGGGCAGAGGATTCGATGAAGAAAATATCAAAGCGAAAAAGCACCGCCTAAGAATGAATGGTCGGGAAGTATTTAAACATGCTGTCACTCGTTTCCCCGAAGTGATA
>CAZIFK010000015.1:0-41834 GCA_964538995.1 uncultured bacterium | reverse complement strand
TAAATGAGGGTAAAACCAAGAGCGATTAATGCATAAATACACCCGAGAGCAATTCCGCTAATCGATTCTTGCAAGAGTCCGTTAATCAGGTCAGTCATATGTTAAATAATTAATGATATAGAGTAAATATAATGAAATCCGTATTAACCTTCCGAAGGTTTTAAACCTTCGGAGGGTTTCTTGCTGAATTATTACAACACAATCATTTTCTTTGTATTGGAAAAAGGTTTTCACTGTTTAATGATTTCACTGTAATTAACATAATTTTACTCCAATGTTAATTTCTTAGGCGCTTTGCCTTTACTTTGAATAGGTAAACTGAATCTATCTCCTATCCATTCGCTAACCATATCGGTTTTTTCCTCTTTTACTACAACATTGTTTTTTACGTCGTAGATAGAATATGTCACTTTATGAAGAGTACCACTTTTAATTTTTTTCAGCTGAAAGGCCCCCGGCTTGGATGGTGGAAATTTTACATATTCAAAGGTTTCATCCTTCTTTTCGAAGAGTAGATAATTACCGTGATCGAATATCCATTTTATTGGAAATCCAATATTTTCGGGTAACGTTAATAAAATAGGTTGGTTCATTTTTGCATCAAACACTTGGAATTTCTCTATATCCCGCACGGGATTTTTTGGTTTGTAATAATAATCACCACTAGGTGAGAAAAAGAAATCAAAATAGTCCGTAACCTTAGTTTCTTTTGAAGATAATTTATAATTATATATATATTTTCCATCAGGTCTATGAAAATCTTTTAGATATAAATTATCACTATTATTATCCCAAGATAGATCAACAGGATATGGAACATCTAGTACAATATCCCTCTCTCCAGTTTCAAGGTTATATATAAAAGCACCATCTGGTTTGAATCCCATACCCACTTCACGCCATTCACCAGTTATTAATGCTATTTTATTACCATCCGGACTCCAAACATGTTTTTGAACATCTTCATTCAAAACTTTTAATATTTCTCCGTCTTTTGTAATAATTGTAAGCCTGTTTTTAGGAAGTGCAATAAGTTCATTATTCCGAACTATAATACGTGTCTTTTCAACTATTGAAATAGAATTTCCATCCGGGGAAACTCGAAGAGTCTTAATATAATCCTTATCAGTTCGAAAAATTGTTTTAGGATTTTCTTCATCAAACAATACAATTTTATTTACCCCTGATCGCTTAACAAAAACCTGATTATTTTCAGCTTCAATTTGAGTAAGAATACCTAAAAGTAAGATTGATCCTAATAATATTTTCTTCATGTTCAATCTACCCAATATATGATTTATTCTCTATTATAAGTGATAGGGGATTTCATCGATTCTTTAATTCGATTCAAGTTAAGTATTTTTAATCTCCGCTTCAATTGGTTGAACTGAATATTTTTTGATAGCCCACAACACCCAACTAACAGCCACAGTAAATGCAACGACAGCAGAGGCCATCATCGAGTACCAAACCCATTCAACAGGTTTATTTTGTATGAAAATAAAAAACAAAGACAAGGGTGTAGCCACTAACAGTACTCGAATCAATGTAATTACTAAAGTGGGTAACCCCAAGCCAAACCCTTGTAAAATTCGTCCGCAAGGTAACGCAACGGCAATGATTGGATACACCATGGCCATTAGCCTAATATATGTTATTGCTGTTTCCTGAATCAACTCAACGTGAGTAAATAAAGTGACAAGCTTCGGTGCTGCAAAGTAAACAACTGTTGATGTTACAGCTGCAATTAAAAATGATCGGCTTAATCCATAATAAATAATATGCTTCAATCTACCCATACGCTTGGCGCCGAAAAACATCCCAACCAATGTAGTTAAGCCGTATGCGATGGACATAATCGGTAGAAAAATGACCATATCTATCCGGCCTGCAATTTGATACGCTGCCACAACATCCGTGGAAAAAAAGACGAGTATTCTATTAAATACCAATTGCCCAATTGACATGATCACCATCGAAATTGAAGCAGGTAAGCCCACTTTCACAATATCTTTAATAATAAAAGAAGAAAATGAAAAATCTTTTAGTTTAAACCTGATATATGAATGTTCTTTTACAAACAGCATATAAATAAAAATGATAAAGACAATGAATTGACTGATAATCGTTGCCAATGCAGCTCCAGGCACACCCATCCCTAAAGAAAATATAAAAATTGGATCTAAAATAATGTTAAGCACCGTACCTAATGCTGCAACGGTCATGGGAAATTTTGTATCTCCCTCTCCCACTAAAATGCTCCTGAAAAATGCGGAAAACACCATAAATGGCAATCCGTAGCAGATGATTCGTAAATATGACCAACTCATATCTATCACTTCATCTGTGGCGCCAATTGCCAAGAGTATTTGTTTCCCCCAGATAAGGCCAATGGTCGTTAAAACGACTGAAATAGCCAATCCCATAATAAGGGCATGTTCAGCGCTGTTATCAGCGTTCTTTTTATCCCGCGCACCGATAAAACGAGCAATAGATGCCGTCACACCTGACCCAAGCCCCATGGTCAATCCAAGAACAAAAAAGAATAGAGGCATATTGAAAGCGACCGCCGCAATGGCCAGACCACCTATCCGACCAATAAATATCATATCTACAATCGTATACAAGGTCTGGATTCCCATACCTGCCATAACCGGTAGAGCCAGTTTCCAAAGAGCTTTATCAGGGTTATCTAAAAAATCATTTAACCGTGATTCTTGTTTTTGTTCTCGGGTCATTTCAATTTTAAATATTTGTAAACGGCCAAATAACCGGAATGAGGAATGTTCCCATTAACCAGAATGTGATCGCTAAAGGTAATCCGACTTTTATGTAATCTGAAAATTTATATCCTCCCGGACCATAAACCATTAAATTTGTTTGATAACCAATCGGTGTAATAAAGGATGCGGAGGCTGCAAAACATACAGCAAAAATAAACGGTCGTGGGTCCAGCCCTAATTGAACTGATGCTGAAATGGCGATGGGTGTCATAATGATTGCTGTGGCTGCATTGGAAGCCATTTCAGTTAAAATTATCGTCACTAAATATATTAATGAAAGCATAACAAATGGACGATTTTCAACGGATACCATATTCACAATATTGTTCAACATTGAAGCAATGAGTTTGGCGGTTCCACTTTCTTGAATCACAATACCGATGGGAATCATGGCTGCAATTAATACAATCACCTGCCAATTGATCGCGTTATACGCTTCATGAGTTGTAATGACTCTTAAAATAAAGAGCAATATCATTCCGATTAATACTCCTTTTAATATGGGCATAATACCAAGCGCTGCCAGAGTAACTGCTCCTAAAACCACCGCCATACTCACCCACCAAAAACGATGTTTTTTAAGGGCTGCTTCAATTTCCCCCAGAACTATGAAATGGCCGGACTCGGCCAGCTCTCTAATTTTTTCCCGAGGACCATAGATCAATAATGTATCAAATGAGCGTAAAATAACATGGGCAATTTTCCTCCGTAAAATGGCTCCTTCCCGGCGAACCGCCAGCACAAAACTACCAAAACGACGACGAAAATTAATTTCCATTAAACTTTTACCCACCAAATCTGTCTGATTCGTTAGCAGGCATTCTACCAGTGTATTATCATCGTGGATTAATTCATCTTGGGTTAATTTTTCATCCGTCAGCATCGTGACTTTTTCAACTTCTTTCATACGGAGAAAATTCTCGATTGATCCTCTGACGAATAACACATCCCCTGGATGAATAATGGTATTCCGAATATTACTGCTAATCACGTTTCCTTCCCGGATGATATCTAAAACAATTATATCAAAATTCTTATTTATCGCCCTTTCCATACACGTACGACCAACAAGCGGTGAATCTTTTGATACTTTTAATTCAGTAAGATATCCTCCCATATGATAGCTTTGAGTTAAACTAGTCGTCACTGTTCTAGACGGCATAATGAGCGGAACAGCAAAAATGATATATACTAGTCCAATTAATAATATGAAAACCCCATACTTAGAAAATTCAAACATACCTAACGGGTCAGATCCGGTTGACCCGGTGTATATGGAATTCACGATCAAATTTGTAGAGGTCCCAACTAGTGTAAGTGTCCCGCCAATAATGGCAATATAGCTCAAGGGTAACAATAATTTTGAAGGACTTAAATTGTATTTTTTTGAAATACGGATTGTCAATGGAATAAACATGGCGACGATTGCCGTATTATTAACAAATGCGGATGCAAATGCGATGGAAATCAAAAAGACTGCTAAACCTAATAATTTTGATTTTTCAGTTAATTTATTTAATCGAACAATTCCATATTCCAAAATGCCCGACTGCTGAAGTGCATAGCTTAAAACAAATAATATTGCGATCGTTAATACTGCCCGATTTGAAAAACCGCTAATAGCTTCTTCAATCGTTAAGAAACCCATCACCATAAATATAGCCAAAATTGCCAAAGCAGTTACATCCAGAGGAAATATCTCTTTGATAAATAAAATTAACATGAGGGCGATCAAGCCCAAAACGATGGCGATTTCAAAGGTCATAATATCGATTACGAAATTTGGATGTTAATCCATATCCAATTGTTCTTTTGACAAATACTTTTCTGCGTATTTTAAATAGATTTTTTCTTGAACAAATAAATCAAATAAATATGGGTCTACATGTGCATCATTTTTCATAAATCCCATGATACGCATTGCCATTGAAAGAGTTTTTCCTTCTTTATACGGCCGGTCTTTAGCTGTTAGCGCTTCAAATACATCTGCAATAGCCATTGCTTTTGCCTGGATGGACATTTCATCATTTGTCAAGCCCATCGGGTATCCGGTACCATCCAATTTTTCATGGTGTCCACCTGCAAATTCAGGAACATTTCTCAAATGTTTTGGATAGGGAAGCTGTTGCAGCATATCGATAGTATGAACTATATGATCATTAATGATTTTTCGTTCTTCAGCCGTGAGAGTTCCCTTGGCAATACAGAGATTTTTTACTTCATCATCGGAAAAGAAATTTTTCCTCTCACCATTATCTTTCCATTGATACTTAGCAATTTTATACACTCTTTCTTTTTTATCAGGAGACATGAATTCACCACCAATGTTTGTTGTACGAATAAATCCTAAATCGTCATCCAATTGTGCAAGTCTGGTTTTATGTTTTTTACCTAAATCTTTAATTGCCTCTTTTTTTTCTTTTTCTGAAA
The DNA here is from genome assembly GCA_964538995.1 of uncultured bacterium. Taxonomy (GTDB): domain Bacteria; phylum Fidelibacterota; class Marinisomatia; order Marinisomatales; family TCS55; genus JADFRD01. Next base: position 36,621 of record CAZIFK010000015.1, on the reverse strand, counting down.
AAGAGGAATTTGTTTCAATTTTCAAACATTTTTTCAGAAACTTGATTTCCTCGTCTCTTTGTATTACTTGAAAACGCGTTTCAACTGTATGAATACGGTCATATATGGTTTCGAGTTTTGTTGCTTTATCCACCACATATTCCGGTGTAGCCACTTTACCACAATCATGGAGCCAGGCAGCAATTCTTAACTCATACATTTCATTTTCTGTGAAATACACATCTTTAAACCTTCCTTCTTTGGAATTATGCACAGCTTCTGCCAACATCATGGTTATTTCCGGGACCCGGGAACAATGGCCGCCGGTATAAGGTGATTTAGCATCAATAGCAGATGCGATTAGTTTAATAAAAGATTCAAATAAAATTTCCAGATCCCTAACGAGGTTTTTGTTGGTAATAGCGACTGCTGCCTGACTGGATAGAGCTTCGACCACATCTTGGACTTCATGTGAAAATGAGATCACATCTCCCGTTTTTTTATCCTGTGCATTTAATAATTGGAGTACACCAATAATTTCATCTTCATGGTTTTTCAAAGGTACAGTCAGAAAGGATTTCGATCGATACCCCGTTTTTTTATCAAATGCTTTCATCCCGGAAAAATCGAATCCTTTTGCTTCGTAGGCATCGGGGAGATTCACAGTTTCACCGGTTAATCCCACATAGGCAGCGTTCATGGTTTTATTCGGTTCTCCATCTTCATTATATAATTTAATAGGATAAAACGGGATGTCTTTCCCGGATGTGCCGCCCATGTGAAAATTCAGTGAATCGGTCATCATTATTTCAAATCGCAAACAATGATCATCTGTCCTCATATATAAGGTGCCGCCATCTGCGTTGGCAATACGCTTAGCTTCCAATAATATTTTTTCCAATAGAACATTCATATCCTTCTCTTTGGATAATGAAAGTCCAATATCTGAAAAATTTTTAATTTGTTTTTCTAAATGAGAAATATATGTTTTAATCCCGTGTGGTGCTTTCTCCAGAAGGTTCAATAATTCACCTTGAGAAAGATCAAATTCCTGCCCATTATTTTCACTATTCTTTAAACTCATTTGGATTACCCCTAATAAAATTTTTTAAAGTTACGTCAATGTTTGTTGATGCTCAATAGTATACTTCTACTTGTTTCATCAAATATATCAGATTATTTTTCGACCGTACAAGGAGGCTCAATATGAGACAAAAAAGCCTATTCATCATTTCACTAATAAGTGCCAACATACTAATTGCAGGTGTCACAGGTAAATTGGTTGGTAGAATTACAGATTCTACAAACGATGAACCGCTCATTGGTGTGAATGTTGTTTTAAAAGGGACAGCATTCGGTGCAGCCAGTGATGAAAATGGTGACTACATGATTTTAAATATACCTGCTGATACTTATATAGTAATGGCTTCTTACATTGGTTACAAAACAACATCTGTTACAGATGTACGCATCAATGCCGATCGCACAACCACAATTGATTTTTCTCTGGAAATATCTGCAGTTGAAGGGGAAGAAGTTATTGTAGAAGCTGAACGCCCAGTCATTGTCCGGGATCAAACAGCCACGACAACAACGATCGAAGAAGAAGATTTTAAAAATATGCCCATTAATTCCTATACTGACATAATTGATAATGTGGCGGGCGTAATCCAAAATGACAACGGTGGCGGGGATGATGGTATTCATATCCGTGGTGGTCGCTCCGGCGAAACAGCCTACTTTGTAGACGGCTTTTACGTAAAGGACGTGATAAACGGCGGCATGGCCACTGATGTAGCCCGCGGAGGCATTTCTGAATTGTCCATTATTACCGGATCTTTCGATGCTGAATATGGCCAGGCTATGAGCGGAATTATCAATATCATTACCCGGGAAGGCAGCGCTGAATATGATTTGAGTTTTCGAACTTCAACAGATCAATTAGGTGAACGTAACAATTGGAATACAGGCAGAATTGAGGGAACAGTCAGCGGACCCATTATTCCCACCATGCCTAATCTGGCAACATTTTTTATTTCTGCAGATCGCCATCGGACAGATGGACGGTTGAAAAACAATTACCTCCCTTGGGATGTATTAAAAGTGGACGAAGATGATGATGGTGTTTATGACGCAGGCGAAGAATGGGTTGATATTATGAATAACCAATATGATATAGGTGAAACTTTCACAGATAACAATAATAATGGCATGTGGGATCATGCTGTATATGACACATCAGGGAATTTAATTTCAACAGCAGAATCATGGAATGATATTGCCAATGGTGTATACGACAATGGTGAAGAATTTACGGATGAAAATGGGGATGGAGTACGTAATGGGGATGTGTATGCCTTATCTGATATTGATGGTGATGGAAAACCAGATTTGTTAAAAAAAGGGACAAAAGAAGTAACTGCTACTTACAATTGGACAGACAGAATCATGGGTAAACTCGTTCTGCGTCCTATCAATAACCTGAAAATTACTTTTGGAACAAATATCCAGAATAACGAAAACCGCGGTTTCAATATGAGTTACCGCCAACTTCAGGAACGCAATGTAGTCAACTGGCAAGAAAGCAAACTCATTTATGGCAGATTGAACTATACTTTCTCTGAAAATATGTATGCTACATTTTCTTATTCAAAAAACAGGGTGGATAATTGGAGAGGCCCTAAAATTCCCGGTGAAAGATTCTTAAATGATAACCATGATCTCTTTTCTGAAACTCTTACAATTCCTGACAATTGGGAAAATTCAATACTTGAACCTGGATCAGAGTTTACTTGGCTCAGTTATTATGCTGAACCGTACAATGATGTAAATGGGGATGGTGCGTATACAGAGGGAACTGATGAATATGAAGATATGAACGATGATGGAAAATATAGTTGGGGTGTTTTCCTTCCCTTAAGAGAAGGGGATGCCTATGACAATACATCCAATTATGAATTCTATGGTAGTTATCCTATTGTGAATAATTTTGGAGATACAATCAGAATGGGCTTTTCAACTTATTCCAGTTTTTTTAATGATTATTCTGAAACAGTTCAGTATGAAAGTGCACTAACCTGGCAGATCAATAAAGTTCACCAGATCAAAACGGGAATTTCCCAAAAGAATCATACATTATTTAATTTTTCGGCATCCTCGGTTGGCGGCGGTTATTACGGTAATAGTTCTGATCCCTCGTTTATCCTATGGGAAAAAGAACCGGTTGAGTCTTCATTCTACATTCGCGATAAAATGGAATTCAATGACTTGGTCATCAACCTTGGGATACGCTACGATATACTTGATCCAAAGAGTGAATATGCTGACCCCACCAAAAATCTCGGTTATCGCTACAATGGTGAAGTTTTTGGAATGAGTGATCTAACATCCATAGACTTTGATGCTTTTGCTGCCGGTGATGTGGAATGGGGTTACCTCGAAGAAGACGGTTCTTTCAGTCCTCCGGACAAAGCCACCGTAAAATCACAGTGGAGCCCCCGAATTGGTATTGGCTATCCTGTAACCGAAAATACAGCTTTCCATTTTTCCTATGGTCACTTTTTTAAATATCCCGATTATGAGTATATGTATGACCTCACCAATTCCAATGGTATTGGAGGTGAAGGCGTACCCGGCGGACTATCAAATATCAGTTCCCAAACATTATTTGGAATGTTTGGGAATTCCATGTACCCCTTCCCGTTTAATCTGGGTGACTGGTACATCCCTCCTGTGGGTTCTCCAAATATAAAACCGGAACGGGCAATCCAGTACGAGTTTGGTCTCAGAACGTTGTTAAATCCGGAATATTTATTGACATTAACCTTATTTTACAACGATCGTCATGATTATATATCCGCCAATATATATGATGCCGATCCCACGGAATACGCCATATATGAGAATATGGATTATGCCAACTCAAAAGGGGTCGAATTGGGTTTGAGGAAATTGTTTTCCCGCAACCTCAGTTGGGAAATTTTTTACTCATACTCCCGATCAGAAGGCAATACCGGAAATGAAGAATCTGACTATTGGGCAGCATACTACGCATCTGTGTACGGAGACCACCCGGTCAAAAGAACCATTACCATGGCTTGGGATCAGCCCCATACAGTCAATGTACGTATTGACTTTCAGCATCCAAAAGGGTTTGGTTTTAATGTGTTGGGTAATATGGGAAGCGGCTTGCCTTATACACCAACAGATGCCCGTGGCAGGGGTATTGATGATCCAAACTCAGGTCGCATGCCATTTACCGCTACTTTTGATGCTAAGGCATACTATGATTTGAATATCAAGAGCATGGCCAACGTCCGTTTTTATGCAGATATAACCAATTTGTTTGATCGGCAGAATATTTTGAATGTGTTTAATAATACAGGTAAACCGGATGAAAGTTTGAATCCCAATAATTCACCCATGTGGATTTACCGACCGTATTATTACAGCCCGCCTCGGCACATTGAACTTGGAATCAGCATAGGAATGAGATAATGATGAAAAAGACGATTATTACTGGCTTGTTCAGTATTTGCTTACTTTATGGTGGTGATGCTGCGGGACTTTCAAAATATGACTATTACAACCGGGTTATTGCTCCACAGTATGGAAAGAAACCACTGCCAGCTAGACTGTCAAAGATTTCATCTTTTGCTGACAGAAAACGCAGTGTACTGGATAAGGGGAATATGGTTCTCCGTTTATCCAATGCCGCTATTTATGGCTATGACCGCTGGGGATTGAATCATGAATTTCCTGCCGGAAGTATGCTCAAAGATGCCTGTTGCACCTATTACTGGACAGCCTCTCCCATGGTGGGTGGCCTCATCAATGGTGAACCATCTGTTGCCGTGGGGGTCCGTGGTTCGGTCCGAGATCATGAAGAAGAATTTCAACCTTTACCTGGCTATGATTCAGGTGTTGTAAATGCGGAAAAAAATATTGGTATTGCTTTTAGCGATATGCCGAAATCATGGCCTACTGCATGGCCGCGAGAAACGGATCCGACCGGAACGTTTGCTTCTATCATCTATGACCTTGAAGGAAATAAAGATACACTATATTTCCCTGGAATCGAACCGGAATTGGGGCCTGATGGCTTTCCCGATGCACCTTGCGGCGTTGGCGTCCAAGCAGAACGGGAAGCCTATTTTGTCGTAACAGACAATGATCCGACTGAAGGGAACACTTTTGCCAGTAACAATGGCGTTGGTCCTTTAAACATTCGTTTTGATGTATGGGTATTGAATTATTCACTATCCTTCGGCAATGATGGTCTCATTTTCATCCAGCAAATGACCAACGTGGGTAAAGATACTATAAAAGATTGTTATGTGGGTATTGCTGGTGATCCTGATGCACCGGAACAAGGCGGCGCTGAATGGACCGATGATTTTGCTTTATTTATTCCCAAAGATGATTCACTTCTTGTTGAAAAACTTGTGGATACAACTGGTGCCCATCTTCTATCTAATTTTGCATTGGTATATGATGGGGATGATGAATCAGCCGGTTTTAAATCATCTGGTATTGGCTGGATCGGCTTGAAATTTCTTGAATGTACAAAATTCAATAGTGATGGGACTGATTCTTCGTATGATGTTTCGAATTTTTACACGTACGAATACAGTCAGGATTCCCAAAGTGACGCTCAGGCTTACACTGAACAGATGCAGCATGGAATTCAAACTCCCCAAAATATTACTCCAAATGCGAGCGATATTTACAATAAACCATATTCCTATGGTCCTGATATTACCTGGGTAATAAATGCCGGTCCCTTTGATGTGGCCCCGGGAGAACAAGTCATTTTTACATTTGCCGATTTTATGGGTATTAACGAAGCTGATTTAATTAGAAATGCTAAGTTATTTCAATCTTTGTATAATAATGATTGTGCTACACCCAAACCGCCTGCAGAACCGCTTGTTCAAGTCATCGAAGATGACGGCCGTGTTACACTGTTCTGGGATGATCGCAGTGAGGATTCTGTAGACCCGGTAACACTTAATAATGCTTTCCAAGGGTACCGTGTATACCGAAGTCTGGATCGTGGTAATACATGGGGAGACGTGGTCACAGATCTAAATGGTGACCCTACAGATGTATATAAACCTTTAGCTATTTATGACATATCAGACGATATAGCTGGATCATATGCTGTGTCTGATCCGTTGATATATTATAACATGGGATCCAACACAGGACTGCAATATTCATTTGTAGATAATTATGTTGTGAATGGATATGAATACTGGTACGCCGTTTCTGCCTATGATGGTCCTGATGATTGGTTAGGCTCCGTTGTCGACCCGCTTGAAAATTCCAGATCGAAAAATGCCTATGCCAATGATGCCGACAATACCGTTCCTGCAATACCGCAAAAGAAAGCCGCTGGTTTTAATGTTGGGTCGTTCACAGTGACTCATTCTTCCGGAGAATCTGACGCGGAACTGACTGCAGTTACAGCAGTTCCCTCTACCTTGGAATTTCTGGGTCTAACTATTACTCCAAATGACTTTACAAGTAAAGGACATACATTTACTATAACTTTTGGAGATACAGTTTTGTACAACACAATCGGTGATAGTAGTTCCGTAATAATAGACACAATTGAGTCAAACTACTGGACGGTCTATGACATTGATGACGGTGAGTTCGTCGTTGCAATGGATACTTCAGATATTACTACTGGAATTCTGACTCATGTTATTGATGGGTTTGTTCCACTTTTTTCCAACGCTGACTGGAATATACGAGGAGTTTCTTCTGCTGAAACGATGGCAGATAATGATACTAGTACTTCCATTGTTTTTGGTGGTCTTTATAGTGGCTCAACAGATGGAACGTTTGCGGGATTTCTGGAAAATATCCCTGTAAATCAACCTGAAGGCAGACCTGAACTCACAGAACTTCAAGGGGATCTGGAATTCAGATTTGGTGAAAATTCGGTCGCTTGTTATTTCAATGCTACACTAACTACGGTCGATACAATTGCATTGCCATTTTCTCTTTGGTCAACTGAAGAAAATAAACAGCTTGGATGTTTAATCTATCAGGCAGCCGGTGGTAAACCAATCATTGAAGAAACAGATGAATTACCTGGAGTGTATGAATTCACGAAAAATGTGTTTATCATTCCCATTTATGAAGACTATGATTCAGACATCACGTATTTACAATCTTTTGATTATGCGATTGATGCTGGATTATTTGGCTGGATGATGAATTTCAATAAAAGCAGCACACTGTTTGAGAGTGGAAATATTTTCAAGGTATCCTTTCATAATCCACTGCTTCCCGGTGCAGATATTTTTACTATTAAAACCGTTGCTGACGATTATACCCTGGAAAAAGACGACTTGGATGATATACTGGTTGTCCCCAACCCATATAAATCAACGTCAGCATATGAATCAGTTGCTTATGAAAGAGAATTACAATTTCATAACCTACCTGAAAAATGTGTAATTCGCATATACAATACTGCAGGTGAATTGGTACAAATACTCAAACATGAAGAGAACAGTGATGGCTGGCGTGGTCCCAGCATTGAAGCGTGGAATTTACAGACATACAATTTTCAAGAAATCGCATTCGGAGTTTATATCTTTCATGTGATTTCAGATAAAAAAGAATTCATAAGCAAATTCGCGGTGATCAAATGAAGAATATACTACTATTATCCGCCCTGCTGGTTGGGATAGCCAGTGCTCAGTTTGATAACGTTGGAACATCTGCAGCCAATTTTCTAAAAATTGGTGTCGGCAGCCGGGCTGAAGGAATGGGTGGTGCATATACCGCTCAAGTCGAGGATCCATCGGCATTATACTGGAATCCGGCCGGGATCGCCCACCTAACATCACCACAAGTTCAATTCAGTTATTTTAACTGGGTTGCAGATATAAAACATAGTTATTTGGCTGCAGTTTTTCCAGCTGGAAGAATTGGAAACTTTGGTTTAAGCCTAGTCTATTTTGATATGGGAGAAATGACAAAGACTACAGAATATTCTACGGGTGGTGAGGGAACTTTTACTGCTAGCGATTTTGCCATTGGCGTAGGATATGGAACTAAAATAAGCGACCGTTTTGCTGTGGGCATACAAGCAAAAATAATCAAAGAAACTATTTCATTTTCATCTGCTACCGCTTTTGCTATAGATGCCGGTTCACAATACATAACCAATTTTTACGGACTCCGCATTGGTATGGCTGTTACAAACTTTGGCACAAAGATGCGCTTATACGGAACAGATAATAAAGTAGATATTGATGCATATGAGGATCTTGATGCAAATCCCGATGTTGTTGCTCATTTAAATACGGATGATTGGTCCTTACCCATGGCATTTCGCTTTGGACTGTCCATGACACCCGTGGGAAAAAAGGGATTCATAAAGCAGGAACTGGCTGAAGTGACTGTGAACTTGGAGTATTTTGACCCCCGAGATTACAATCCCTATTATGTTCTGGGCGGTGAAGCAAAAATTCTGAATGCATTTTATACTCGCATGGGAATACAATTCAAGTTCATGGAATTCAGTGATGACTTAAGCGATGAAACAGATGCTGCTGAATTTCAAGACGCCATCGATAGTGAAGATGGTTTTGGGTATGTTTCAAATTTAGCTTATGGCTTTGGAATCGATACAGAAAAATTATCCTTTGTTCCTGTCAAATTACGTGTGGATTATTCTACATCTAGTTTAGGATTGTTGGGCACAGTGAATAGACTTACCCTAAGTTTAGGGTTCTAATGTTTTTTTATAATAAAAGCCTTCAATGAAGGCTTTTATTTTGTCAAATCTCCCCTAAAGATTCAACAGATTCTCTGTAATTTTCTCCATGGAATTGTCCAGGGAATCCATGCAAGATCTGATAAACAGATCTATCAAAGAATCTCCAAACATCGAGCAACTGATTGCAATTGCTCAAGCTTTACTAACAGAAAGAGTTGATCGGAGAACTATTCATACCTTCCTTGATCTTGGTCATCTCCCCCAAATTAATTGTTCAGTTGTAAAGCATAATCGAGTTGGGGTTTGGCTCGATCTGCTCATAGAACTAATCACAAAATCAAAATATTCCTTCGGTCATTTACTTTATAATCGGGTAAGACGATATAAAGAGAAAGTCCTTTTCAAAGAATTTCAAAATACCCAACTAATTGTGCATACGTATGATGAAGTGTGGAATGAAGTATTAAAAATTGCAGGTGCGTTGACTTTTATAGAAAATTCTATTAAAAAACCAATACGAGTTGGGATTTTAACATCAAATTCTTTACATGGCGTTTTGATTGATCTGGCATGCCTTTCGTTTCATTTTACAATTATTCCTATTCCGGCCAACGCGTCCGACACTGATATTGAATTCATCATCAAGCATAGTGGAATAACTCATATTTTCTTAGGTGGAGAAAAACAAACTCATTGGTATAATTTATTACAATCTAGAATAACAGGTTTAACCGTAATCCAATTTGAATCTACTGATTGGAATTTATTTCTTTCCAATTGTTCTAAAGTTGATCCATTACTTGTCTTAAAACGAATCAATCGAGTTGATTTAGATGATATTGCTACAATCATGTACACATCTGGTACTACAGGGGAACCGAAAGGTATTGCATTTTCGCAGAATAATTTTATTATTAAACGCTTTGCCCGTGCCTTGGCTTTACCTGAGATATGTCCGAACGATTTATTTTTATGTTACCTCCCACTCTATCATACTTTTGGAAGGTATTTTGAATTACAAGGCAGCATATTTTGGGGTGCGTCATATGCCTTTGCACAAGATTCTTCTTATGACACACTACGAAAAAACTTTCTAACCGTAAAGCCCACTGTTTTTATCAGTGTCCCCCGACGATGGACGCAACTATATGAAACGATTCAATCAACATTATCTGATCACGCAGATGACGACACATTAACAAGAAAAGCAATTAAGAAAGTTACTGGAGGTCATTTGAAATGGGGGTTATCAGCCGCAGGTTATCTTGATCCGGATATTTTTCAATTTTTCCAGTCAAATAAAGTCAGGCTATTGAGTGGCTATGGTATGACTGAAGCCACGGGTGGTATCACTATGACATCGCCGAATGATTATGTAATGGATTCAGTTGGAAGTGCTTTACCCGGCATTGAACTGCGTCTTTCTGAAGAAGGAGAACTCTTACTCAAAGGTCCGTATATTTCAGAATATTATTATGAGGATCCTTTGGTTTCAACATTTCAGGATAACTGGTTTCACACAGGTGATATTTTTACAGAAGAGAATGGCCATTATTTCATTCAGGACCGGAAAAAAGAAATTTATAAAAATGCTGCGGGACAAACGATTACTCCTCAAAAAATTGAAAATATGTTACAAGAATTTGATGCCATTGAATCAGCTTTTCTTGTAGGTGACCGTATGAACTTTAATACGGTTTTAATTTTTCCAAATCCTGAATATCTAAATGAACATTTCCCTGAACGAGATCCTGATAAAATCAGATCATCTATCGGAGCGCTCATCCAATCAATCAATGGTTTTTTATCCAGGTTTGAACGCATAGTTAACTTTACAATCATACCCAGAGATTTTACGATTGAAAATGATGAACTAACCCAAAAGGGAACATACAAACGGAAAAATATTCTAGACCGATGGTCTGATATTATTCAACCAATGTATACAGCAAATCAAATTGAACTTGATTCAAATGGGAAACGTATTTCATTTCCAAATTGGTTTTTTAAACAATTAAAGATTAGTCCGCAAGATATTAGTTGGAGCGGCCGATATTTAAAATTGAAGTCACTAAATATTAGATGTAAATGCACATGGCATAATAGTAGTCTTTGTCTGGGTGATTTTATCTATAAAGTCGATCAGGATTATTTGAACATTGAACACCTACTTCTTGATCCGAGATTATGGATTGGAAATCAACAATTAGTTGAATTTGCAGAAAATATCGCTTTTCAATTAATCCATTTTAAAAAATCAAAAATAATAACCGTATCCGATAGAACGACTACCATATCTATTAAGCAGCCAATTGCTGCTGATTCTATACCATCATTAAGAACATTGAATACCGGCGCTTTACTCCTACAAGAACAAAATTTAAGCGGTTTCGATCAGTTTAATGCGTTGTTTGAAAATGGTGATATCGAGTTAAAAAGAATTGGCACTGATGTACTCGAAAGTATGATTAATGACGGAAATTTAAGATTCTCTCAAAAGATTTTTAATTTTCTCATCCCATACATTGATAAAACTGTTTTTCTAATTAACTTAAAAAAATTATTTAAAAAAATACGAGAAGCTAAAAAACTCAAAACATGGAATATTGATAAAAGTAAACTTAAGGATATTCATGTAAAGGAAATATTATTAGAGCTCGGTTCCTTCAGAAAACAAAACAAGATTGATGATTCTGTATATCAATATTTAGAAATGTTATTTCAATTATCTGCTGATGTTGTTCAAAGTCATCCAAAATATTATTCGTTTATAAGGCATGAATTAACTAACTGGGCTTTGCATTCTTCAAATAGTGAATTAATTAGATCAGCGGAATCAAGTTTGAACCTGTTGAATAATCATTTAAAGAGCTTGATACCAAAATGTGAAACAGATGTGCAAGAATGGAAAAAATTAATACAATTTGAAAAATCTATCGAAATTGATCAGCAAACTTATTTAATCAATTTATTTCAAAAACAATCAATCATATTTGAGATAATTTTTGTTCTTTCTGGGAGTAGGCATATTAATCTGGATGAAATTGAAAATGAGGGAATTTGGATTAGCCCATTATACAAAGAGGATGATTATATTAAATATCGAGTGTTATTGACATTAAAAGATGGGATTGCTTTTAATTTTATTATTTCACATTTACCCAATTTCAACAAAAAAGAAATGAAAAATTTGTCACACTGGCAAATATATATGAGTTCCGGAATTGACAATAACAATTTAACAAACAATTTTATTGCCTGTTGGCCTGATCAAAGTACAATTATATCAGAGTATGATCATGGTTCTGATATTTATTGGTATTTAAAAAGTCGTGAGGATGAAATAAGCGACAGTAAACTACGTGACAGATGGGATATGCGCTGGCTTCATTTCGGATGGAGCAGCTTGCAGGGATATATTGATTATTTAACGAAAACTAATTTCAATTATGCTTTAGAAAACCCCTCTATTAAAAATGTTATTGTTTCTCAATTTGATAATGCAACACACGTGCGAATAAAGCAATCATTCAAAACTAAAAAAGTAAATACTCTTTTAGAATCATTAATAGAATTGTATGAAAAAATCATTATTTCAACAGAAATTCAGTTTCCAGGTTTAAATCATGTTTTGAAATGGGAAGTTATTTTTACGTGCATATTGCAATCTGCGGGAACATCGTTTGGTTTATCTGTATTGGAAAGAATTAACCGGGAGTTAAAAAAGAATGAATTCCAAGGTCTAAATGCCAAAATAATTCAAGAATACATCGAAGATGTTAATACGTATGGATATTTACCAAAACCGGTTGTATTTGCAGCACTTCGTTTTCAACGTTGGATGGATTTGAACAAACATGCAACTATTCAGGCACAAGGTGAAATTCTTCAAGAATTATATAAAGATTATAAATTACATGAATTGGATGAACAATATCCGGCAATAAGATTTAGATTCTTTTTATTAACTTGTTTTCTCGATTATGAATCAGACGTCACTAAAGAACTTTTTCGTTTATGCTCGAGACTATTCAATTCAACGATTGAAAATGAAGAATTAGAGACACGAATACATGTTTTATTAAATAATGCTAATTGTTCTGAAAACGATGCATATTTCCTAACACGATTAATCTATCATCATGTCGAACCTTCAGATGATGCTGAATTGATTCTTCATGATACTGGAACGCGAAAACCTGATTTAGTTGTCATAGTGAAGGATAAAGAAAATAAACAATTCACCATTCGACCTGCAAATAAACCAAAAGAATTAGCATTATTTCACGACTTACTTTTATCGTTTAATCTGCATGCCAACTTTACTGAAGATCATAAATATTTATTAATGTTTTCGCCAGTCAATAAACAATGTGGAGGTATTTACTGGAAAATTGTTGATGAAAAAACAGCTCATTTGGAAAAAATTTCTATTGATGAAAAATATCAGGGGAATGGTTTGGGAGAAAGACTACTAAATGAATGCTTGCAGCGAATAAAAAGGAATAATATACAACGTGTAACAGTCGCGTTTATGAAATCGGTATTTTTCCAGTATCATGGGTTTAAAACCGATGCTAATTTTGCAGGATTAGTAAAGAATCTCTAATATAAAATAATAAATAGAGAATCTATAATTCTTCCATTTTTCTGCGTTTTATTAAAACTCGTTCCGCTAAATCATCTAAGGGTTCAGATGCCAGCATTTCTCGAATTTGTTTCCGAATTGGATTCCATTGATCATGGAGTGGACAAGGAATTTCATCATTGCACTTATCCAATCCAACAACACATTGGTCTGTTTCCGGAGGAGGGCCATCGACTGCATAAACAATTTGATTTAAAAATATTTCCTTTGAATCTTTTGCTAAATTTACCCCGCCTTTGCGCCCTCTTGTAGCAACAACCAACCGTTGCTTGACCAATGTTTGCATTATTTTTGCTAAAAACTGGTAAGGAATATTGTACGCTGCAGCAATTTCACTGATCATGGTAGGTTTATCTGACTTCTTTTCGGCCAGATAAATCAAGGCTTGAATGGCATATTCTGCAGATTTTGAATAAAGCATAGGATTAAATGTAGCCATAATACTCTTAATGTTTTAAGATCATTTTGTTACAGCATTTCACTTGAAAGATATTGAGTAACATCGGAATGATATCTATTGATTTCCGTTGTGGATATCAAAAGTGTCGCCATATAATAGACCCTTTTTCCATGAATTATTGTTCATTTTAAGTGTCCTACAATCACGATGATTGCTGGAATTTATATTTCCAAATGTCATAATTAATATTCATTTATTTTTAGGATATTAATGTCTAAATATATATATGAATATTTTGTTATGATAGGAAATTAAGATATTTGTATCTGTTTTATTTATTTTGTGCCGCGGAAAGGAGTCGAACCTTCACACCTAATGGGCACCAGATCCTAAATCTGGCGTGTCTACCAATTCCACCACCGCGGCAAAATACTTTTGAAAAAAGCAGGCAAAGTTAAGATTTTTTCCATGTCATAAAAATAAAAAAGGGCTGATAAAATGCCCTCAATTTTATAATGAAACTTTGCGGAAGATTGGTTTGCTCATGAATATTCAACTTCCGCAAAGTTTAATAATCGTTATTTCAGCAACACTATTTTCTTCGTCTGCACAAACTCGCCAGCTTGTATTTTGTAAAGATAAACACCTGCACTTACTAATTTACCATTGTCATTAGTGGCATTCCAGATTACTGATTTATAGCCAGCATTCTGGGTTTTGTTAATGAGGGTCCTTACTTGTCTACCAAGCATGTCGTAGATAGTGATATGGACAAAACTATTCTCTGGTAATTCATAGCGGATTGTTGTGATTGGATTGAATGGGTTAGGGAAGTTTTGCCTTAATGCATACTCGTCAGGAATAAGTTTGCTTTCATCAATAGATACAGTCTCAATTATAAAAGAGCTGGGACTTGAAAAATTGCTTTCTTCATAACTGTCATTTGTTTTACAAACCCACCAATATTGTCCATTGTTTGGTAAAGAATTGGTAACCTGCCAACTTGTATCCGCCATGTTAATTACAGAATCTAACAGAGTTGTCATTTCTTCATCTTCATATACAAAAAAGGAATATAACAGTTCATCACCTTCATCGTCGCTACTGCTTCGGACAGTCAGATTGATTGGTGGCACTACAACTGTATCATTTACAGGAAAAATTGATATAGGAGACAAAGGTTTGGAATTCATTCTGAATGCAAAGCTCTTCCATTCACTCCAATATTCACCTGAAGTTGCTTTTACCCGCAGATAATAGCTCTGGCCATCCAGCAGCGAATTGCCCGCATATGTAATAACAGTGTCATCGCTTGTTACTACGCCGGTATCCCAGAAATCCATATCTGAAAAATCCGCATAGGAAGATACCTGAATATGATAACTGGCCTGACTCTCTTCAGAATCATCATAAAAAGTATAAGTAATATCTGGAGTATGGTTGATAATATGTTGAGAATCTTCAACACCTGCCACATCAAGATTTCGAATTTCAATCACTCGTAGTGTTGCTGATACTTCCTTTGAATACCAGCTTTCATTGCCGTCGGTGTCATAAACTGTTACAGACAGGTAGTGGGTTGTGCCAGCAGCAAGACCTGAGATTATGTATGTTGTATCCGTACCCACATCCACACTGTAAGTGTATGGGTAACCACTCGCATCCGTATCGTAGAAGACCTTATATCCCGCCAGATCGCCCACTATGCTGGCATCCCAGTTCAGGCTGATGAAGTCATTGCTTGTGCCAGTGATGGTTGTGTTTTGGACTGGTAAAGGTGGTGCAGCGGTATCAGCTTCGACAAGCCAAGGAGTTACATTCACATATTGATTAGTGTTGTCTCCCTGGCCGTATGTATTCTGAGTTGGATGGTAGGGTCCGGAAAAATGACCCCAATAATTGCCAACAGCGTCTATAATAATGGAATTGTCAGCATTGTATAAGCCACTACTATTATATGCGATGTTTGAATATCCGATGGTGGGATTTGCAAGTAATGAATACATTCCTCCGCCATACGGGTTTGCAGAGTTGCCGGAGATTGTGACATAAGTTAAGGTCGGACTGGAATTATTACGCACTACCATACCACCGCCGTAACCGTTTGCAGAATTACCAGCTATTGTTACATTTGTAAGGGTGGGACTGGAAGCATATAAATACATTCCACCACCCCACTCGCTCGCGATATTGTCGGCGATGGTAACATCAGTGATGGCAAGGTTTGGAGTTGAGCCTTCAAGATACATTCCGCCGCCATATTGGTTTACGGAATTGCCAGTAATAATGACATTGGTAAATGTGGGGTTGCAATTACCTTTTGATAATATACCTCCAGCGGATTTTGCAGTATTGTTGGCGATAGTTACATTGGTGAGTGTGGGACTGGAATAATTATATAAATACATCCCACCACCCCATCCGCTCGCGGAGTTTCCGGTTATAGTTACGTTGGTGAGAATGGGACTGGATCTCCATAAATACATTCCGCTGCCGTTATCTGCGGTATTGCCGGTTATAGTGACCCTACTGATGATAGGGTTGGAATTTTCACGCACAAACATCCCGCCACCAGAATTTGCGTAATTATCGGTGAAGGACACATTGGTGAGAGTTGGGCTAGAGTTATATAGATACATCCCACCACCTTGGAGAGCGGCATTGCCGGTGAAAGACACATTATTGAGGACGGGGCTGGAATTAACACATTTCATACCTCCACCTTCAGGTGCTGAATTATCAGTGAAGGACACATTGGAGATGGTGGGGCTGGAGCCTTCTAAATAAATTCCACTACCAACTCTCATATCAATATTCTGATTCTGAATCTTAAATCCTTCAATCAAAGTACTTTCTCCTATCGCGGACGAGAGTATACGAATAACACTATTCATTCCACCCCCATCAATAATCGTGTTACTGGAATCTCCGGCACTGATGAGTTTGATGCCATTCACAGTAGGCCAGATTATATTTTCAGTGTAAGTGTCGGGCCGGACGAGAACGGTGTCTCCCGATTGAGCTGCATTTAACCCTTGTTGGATTGTTGGTTGATCTACTGGAACATTGATAATAGTTGCCGAGATAAATGAACTGAACAGAAAAATATTAATTGTTGATATAACGATAGTATATTGTCTGAATGTCATAATTTCACTCCAAGTAAATTATAGAAAGAGAAAGCAAACTTTAATACCGATCTGAAGCAGATGAAACATAAAAAAATAAAAACGCAACTACAAACCTAATCCTTGACTATTATTTTTTTAATTTGATCACTAATATGGCTGGACTTTTTCAACCGTATAACCTTTGGAATATTCTGGCGTGGGTGATTATCTGAATTGCTGTAAAGTTACATAAGGGAAACGAGCGTTAGGCGGTAATTATTTCTATTTCTTTGTGTCTGATTTTTTCCAATGAGTGAAAAGAGAATGCAAACCAATAATTATTTCTTCAACACTCTTTATTGAAACAAATTTATTAAATCCATTTTTGAATACAATCTCAATTACCTTTAAATATCCAACTGCAATATTAATAGTCATTTTTAAAGACATAATATTCGTACGTTCATCAAAACTAAGAATACCAACATTGAACTGTGAAGCATCGGACGAATCTTTTTGTTTTAATTGAGGTATCACTCCAAACTGATTTGGGTGAGCTCCAAAATCAATTGTATGTTCATAAAATTTATTTAAAGCATCATATGTATCTTTATCAATGTTTTTATGAGTAGTACTTACATTAGATATTGAGAATTCCTTTTTACACTTTTTTTTATCAATATCAGAATGATTTCGATTAATCCAAATTTCTTGGCGTGAAAACGGAGCTGGATCCATAGCAATATGAAGACCGTACCATATTTGTTCAATCATTAAGCGCATAGTAGTATTCGCGACAATAGCTTGACCGCTTAATATTAAATGGATTGAGGCAATGAAAGATGAACGAGCTAGAATAAATAATAAAGCCGGAACGATATAATCTTCATTTAATTGATGATTTATCGCTTTTTCTGCGTCAAGTAATTTTCTATATGTATGTACTACAAAACCATAAACCTCATGATATTTTTTTGTAGAAACTAGTGTGTTGTATTCTGCGTTTTTCAGTACATGAGAAAGCTCATCTTTACTCCATATAGGTTTCTTCTTTAGTATTTCTTTCATTATCCGTATAACGAGTTAACCGAGTATGGCATCTTATTTCTATGAACATTCATAGCTGAAATTAACACTGTTTTGTTTCAAGATCTCGAATTCATGCTGATTGCTTACCACGTTCGGTTGAGCGGTTAGGCTGAAATTCATTCTTTATAATGAGGATTCGTCCCTATACTAAGAAAAGAGCCATTATCATCTTTATCTATAATACCTGTCATTTTGTAATTTAAATCAATACCCTCATAATAAATTGAAATTGAAAACCCTTTATAAAAGCCAACCAAATCTTCTATCTGATTCAGATACGGATTATCCTTTAAATAAGATTTGCAAAATTTTGTCATCGCAGGTAAACTTTTTAGAGTCTCAATATTTATTTTCATTTTTTCATCAATAACATTTCCATCCCACTCTGTGTTTATCAATATTCTTAAGTCCAACTGAATAGCATTATCTTTAATTTGAAGTTTTGGTTCAGAAATTATTATCCGATTATTATCATTCCAAACAATAGTGTTACCAAACTGGAATTGCTCACCAAAAAAGGATGACTTCCTTACCCAAATAGCCATATCAAGTTTTGGAGTGATATTATTTATTCTATGAACTAACTCGCCGTACTTTGTATTAGGCGGTGTTTGGTAGTGAAGATCACCTAAAAAAACATGATATTCAAATGGTTCACCATTGAATATGGACCCATCACCAATAATTATTTCGAGATCTTCATTTGAGTCAACTGGACAATCTCTATATCTGATAATATTTCCCATAAAAACCGGTTCCCAAACTCCAATCTTTTTGAGTGGTGTTCGTCTACGACCTTCTCTATGAGGATTCCTATAAATAAGAGTATTATCTGTTTTAGTTTCTGGATATTTCCATATCAATAATCCATCTTCGTGATATGATAATTCTGTATAGCTTCTAATAAGTGAATCATCAGGATATTTTTGACCATCCTCAGTAGCGATCACAGATCTTTGATCTTTAGGTTTATTAAATATAAATTTCAATTCATCAGAATTTTTGCCAAAATTTAGAACTTTGAATAAAAATCGTTGATTCTTTTTATTATCTTCTTTAAAATAA
Source organism: uncultured bacterium (assembly GCA_964538995.1). Taxonomy (GTDB): domain Bacteria; phylum Fidelibacterota; class Marinisomatia; order Marinisomatales; family TCS55; genus JADFRD01. The sequence goes on along the minus strand of CAZIFK010000015.1, from coordinate 17,587 downwards.
ATTGAAATATTTAGTTTATCTTTTGCCATTCAAATCCTTCAGCCAAACGGAAAAACTCTCCACGGATGAGGCCTACACTTTTTTATACATTTGTTAAACAAATAGACTTTCATTTTATTCCTAAATACTAATTTTGTGCTACAAGATTCTCATGTCTGGTGGAGCGAGGGATTATACTGCCACAATTTTCTATTTTTATTATTAGACACCTGGACCCACATCCGAAGCATCCCATTGAACCAGATGGAAACCAGCTGGTTTGGTTTTACTAATCACCGTTACAATTTCTTTAAAAAATATATTTGTCATTCTAATTCAATACTGTCCGGTTAAAACCTCACGATTGACACAGCAACATTTTGAGCCATTAATGGGGCTGCAATCGCCAGCACTATGAAGAATAAATTTTTGAGTTTCCTCGTTATCAGATTATCGCCACCGATTTTTCAGCAGTAAGAGGTATATTTTTTGAAGTTTCATTATACAGGTTCATTTCTTTGTTACTATCCCATAGAAACAGGTCAGCAAAAGAAATCAATTAATGAGAACTCTCAATCAATATTTTCTACAACTTGATACAGGTCACAGCGCCTGTTCCAGATCATTTCGCAGGTCGATTACATCCTCTATTCCTACTGATATACGAATAAGTCCTTCAGAAATACCCATTGCCAATTTTCTGTCGTCTGATATAGAACCATGAGTCATATGAAATGGATTGGATATCAAACTTTCTACTCCGCCCAGGCTTTCTGCTAGAGAAAATAGTTTCAATTTTGATAAAAAAGAATCTCTGTATTCAATCGAACCCAAATCAATCGAAATTATGCTTCCGAAAATGGACTGTCCATCAGGTGTTTTCTGTTGCTGTTTTGCTAACGCATATTGTGGAAATAATTTTAATCCAGGGTATATAACTCTTTTAAGATTTTTACCTTCGAGCCATTTCGCTAACACAAAGGCCGAATCACATTGCTGTTGAAAACGTAAAGCCAATGTCTTGGCAGATCGAAGTAATAACCAGCAATCGAAAGCACTGGGAGTAGCTCCTGCTGATTTTTGAATAAAATATAATTTTTCAGCTAATTTGTTATCATTTGTAATAAGAATACCCCCTAATAAATCACTATGGCCGCCAATAAATTTCGTCGAGCTATGCATCACAATATCTGCACCCAACTCCAATGGCCGCTGACCATATGGGCTCATAAATGTATTATCTACTCCAAATAGAAGATTATTTTTTTTACATATTTGGTTTAATGATTCAATATCAGTGATCTCTAACAATGGATTTGTCGGCGTTTCAATAAAAACCATCTTTGTATTTGGCTTGATTTGGTTTTCAACATTACGTAAATCACGTGTATCAACGAAATCAAATTCAAACCCATGGCGTTTAAAAACCTCATCTAACACCCGATAAGTACCGCCGTATGTATTCCGGGAAATAATAAAATGATCTCCAGAATTAAATAGTTGAAATAATGCTGTTGTGGCCGCCATTCCTGTAGAAAAAGCAATACCGTAAGTGCCATTTTCCAGTGCTGCTATATTTTTTTCATGCATTTCTCTGGTTGGGTTTGCAGCACGGGAATAATCATACCCTTTATGCTTATCGATCTTATCCTGTTTATACGTTGATGTCGCATAAATAGGTGGGATTATGGCCCCAGTACTAGGGTCAGCATTATTACCTACATGTACCGCCTTAGTAGTAAACTTTAAATCTTTATCTACACTCATGCTGATTTTGTATATCCTTTATTTAAATAGCCTTGAAGTTTTTTATATTTTATTACAATGATTTCACCACTGGGGCTAACCATTTTAATTTTTTCATTCCGTCCCATTTTTTTATCTGATCTAATAGGTATTTGAGTTGCTTGCTGGGGACGATTTGGTTGCTGTTCTGATGCTTGAGGAGCGGACATTCCCATACCGGTTGCATCTTGATGTTTAAGCTGTACATTTTTTGGAGTCGGTTGGATCTTTCCTTTAGGTTCCTGTTGCACACCTTGAATCTGTGTTCTGAATAAAAGTTGTAATGTCTGTTTAGACGTAGATTCCATCATATCCTTGAACATTTGAAATCCTTCAGACTTATACTCAAGAAGTGGATTTTTTTGACCGTAAGCACGGAGGTTAATACCTTCACGCAATTGATCCATGGCATAAAGATGATCTTTCCATTTTTCATCGATCGTTCTCAAAATAATAAATCGTTCGAACCTTCGCATTATTTCGGTAGGAATTAGCGATTCCCTGGCTTGATACATTGAAACAGCTTCTTCCATAATATCTTTATGTAACGTATCCAGATTCAAATCATCTTTTTGTAATATCTCTTCCGGATTCACATTCACCATTAAGACTGAAGAAAACACCTGACGCAATGATTCCCAGTCCCAATCTCTAGGATCATCACTCCCCTGGCTTTCAAATTCATCATCGATATAATCTGAAATTAAATTTAACACAGTTTCCCGAAGATCTTCACCTTTCAATGCCTGATTGCGTACATCATATACGACTTGCCTTTGCTGGTTCATAACATCATCGTATTCCAAAAGATGTTTCCGAATACCAAAGTTCCGCTGTTCAACTTTTTTCTGGGCATTCCCAATAGCACGAGAAACCATCTTATGGGAAATCACTTCACCTTCTTCTACCCCCATTTTATCCATAATTCTCGCAACTCTCTCAGAATTGAATAAGCGCATAAGATCATCTTCTAAAGATAAAAAAAATCGTGATGAACCCGGGTCACCCTGACGACCGGCTCGTCCTCGAAGTTGATCATCAATACGGCGGGATTCATGGCGCTCTGTACCAATGATATGCAAACCACCCGCTTCTATTACACCATCACCCAGTTTAATATCCGTCCCGCGTCCTGCCATATTTGTTGCAATCGTAACGGCTCCCGGTTGACCGGCTCGCGTTACAGTTTCTGCTTCACGCTGATGTTGTTTAGCGTTTAAAACATTATGTGGAATTCCGCGACGTTTTAACATTCTCGAAAGCAATTCGGATGCTTCTACAGTAATGGTCCCAACTAATGACGGCTGGCCTTTCTGGTGGCTATCTGCGATCTCATCGATGACAGCATTGTATTTTTCACGTTTTGTTTTATAAACCATATCATCTCTGTCATCGCGAGTCACTGGTACATTTGTTGGTATGACCATCACATCCAGATTATAAATACTACCCAGTTCTTCAGCTTCTGTTTCAGCTGTACCTGTCATACCTGACAGTTTATCATACATTCGAAAATAATTTTGAATAGTGATGGTAGCTAATGTCTGAGTCTCCCTCCTGATTTCAACATTTTCCTTTGCTTCAATGGCTTGATGTAAGCCATCACTGTAGCGCCGTCCTGCTAATATTCTACCAGTAAATTCATCAACAATTAGTACTTGCCCATCTTGAACAACATATTCCACATCTTTTTCATATAAAGCGAAGGCTCGCAACAGCTGTGTGATTGTATGTATTTTTGAACTGCGTTCAGCATGAAGTTGATGTGCTTTTTCTTTTTCCTGCTGCTTTTCCAAATCACTTAAAGAATCATTTTCATCTATATCCATCAACATTTCACCTAAGTCAGGAATAACAAACATTTCCGGGTTGTCCGGAGCCAGCGTTTCGCGGCCTTTGTCCGTTATGTCAATGACATGGGATTTTTCATCGATACTGAAATATAAATCTTCATCCACTTCATGCAATTTTTTATCCCGAAGGAAACCCGATTCTGTGGATTGAACAAGGGACTGTATCCCCGGTTCTTGAAACACTTTCAACAACCGTTTATGTTTAGGCATTCCTCGATTAGCCTGAAGCAATTTTAATCCCGCTTCATCATTTTTTTCATCTGCCAATGCTTTTTCTGCAGACTGAACCAATTCGGTTACAAGCGCTTGTTGACTGCGAACAAGATTACTGACCAATGGTTTTAATTCCTTTGATGTATTATCTGTCGGCGCATCTACTGCCCCAGAGATAATTAACGGTGTTCGAGCTTCATCGATCAATACACTGTCAACTTCATCTACAATTGCAAACGCATGATCACGCTGAGCTTGTTCATCCGATGATAAAGCCATATTATCCCGAAGATAGTCAAAACCAAACTCATTATTTGTACCATAGGTGATGTCGCAATTATATGCTCTTTTACGTTCATCATTATTCATATTGTTTAATATGAAACCAATTGTCAATCCAAGTCGTTTATAAATTTCACCCATCCATTCGGCATCACGCTGAGCCAAATAATCGTTCACAGTTATCAAGTGGGCACCGCGACCGGCCAGTGCATTCAGATATAAGGGCATGGTTGCTGCAAGGGTCTTTCCCTCGCCCGTTTTCATTTCTGCAACATTACCCTGATGTAGCGAAATCGCACCGATTAACTGAACATCGTACGGAACCATTTCCCATTTGACCTCCTGCCCGACAGCTCTCCAAGTTTGTCCCACTAATCGTCGACACGTTTCTTTCACCATCGCAAATGCTTCCGGCAGAAGTTCTTTTAACTTATCTTGTTCAGCAGTAAAAACAGCTTTCTTTAAATCACCTTTTTCCAATTCTTTAACATCTGCATCTTCTTGCGCTGATTCTTTAACAACCGTGACCTCTGATTTCATTGATAGTGTTCTGGCAACGAGGTCCTCATCAGACATTTCAGATAAGCCTGGAAATATGGAATTAATTTCATCAACCAACGGCTGAATTTCTTTCATATCTCGTTCTGATTTTGTACCGAAAATTTTCTTTAGTGCATTTTGTAACATACTATAAATTTTTCTTATGTAATTTTTTCGAAATCGGGTTGTTTATATACTGCATCTAGAATTCCGTTGACAAAACCGGAACTCTCTTCTGTACTGAATTCTTTCGCTATCTCAATCGCCTCACTGATTGCTGCTTTAGGAGGCACATCTGGAATGTATAACATTTCCGTCATGGCCATTCGTAAAATCAATTTGTCCAAGAGAGCTATACGGTTGAATTCCCAATTCTCTAAATGATTTTCTATTAAGGTGTCACATGTTTCCAAATGGTTTAAAGATTCCAGAAATAGCGTTCGGATAAATTTCTTACTTTCACGATTGAATGAATCCCGTGAAAACACATCCTTTAATATTTTCTCCGGATCTTCATGGGTCTGTGACTCAGCATATAAGGCTCCCAAGACTCCGATCCTCGCTTTACGGCGTGAATGCATAATAATTAATGATCCCAGTTTATCATGGGATTTTGTTTTGGTACATACACATTAAGTGATTGACTGATTTTATTCATTTTTTTATCACTACTTGTTCTGCTATTCTATTTCGGTGGGTTTTTTATATGAATGAGTAAAACCATTTGTTCGTGGTCTTTAGAATTCATTTCATTGGAAATTAGTACCATAATAAACCGGTTAGTTTGCTGGCATTACTTCGTGAAGCCAACCAAAGGAATCCTCATCCTCTTCACGCTGAATACCCAAGATTGTTTTCCTTAATTTTTCAGTGATTGGACCCATTATGTCATCATGAATTATATGAGTCTTATGAAGAGTAATTCTCCCAACGGGTGTCACCACCACTGCTGTTCCGGTACAGAGCACTTCATCAGCCGATAATAATTCATTTAGAGTTAAATCGGTTTCCTGAATCTCAAGCCCTAATTTTTCTTTAGCGATTATTATTACAGAATCGCGTGTTATTCCAGGTAAAATAGATCCCGCTAATTGAGGTGTTTTAAGTAAGTTCCCATGCAAGGAGAATAAATTGGCAGATCCCACTTCTTCCACAAGATTTTCATCTGAAGCATTTAAATAGATGACTTCATCAAAACCAGTACTTTTTGCCAAGGATAAGGGATATAGTGAGGCAGAATAATTCCCGATTGCCTTTACGTTACCGATCCCTTTTGGAGCAGCTCGGTGAAAATTATATGTCACCTTAAGGTGTAGGGGTTTAACATCCCCTTTAAAGTATGAACCCACGGGGGACACGTATATCATAAATGTGTATTCTTCAGCAGGTTTTACACCTAAAGTGGGAGCAGTTCCCCAGGCAATAGGACGAATATATAAACTGCCTTGTCCGAATGGTGGAACATAATCAATATTGTCTCGGACGGTTTCTATAACAGCATTAAGAAAATAATCCTCTGTAATGTCAGGCATACATAATCGTTTTAAGGAATCCGAGAATCTTTTTGCATTCATTTTCGGTCTGAAAACAACAATTCGATTCTTAGACGTTCGATAGGCTTTCATGCCTTCAAAAACACCTTGACCATAATTTAGCACTCCAGCTGCCGGAGAAAGAGAAATATTCCCTGAAGGTATCAATCCACCATTTTCCCATGTTCCATTCTGTCTGCAATTCGCTTTATACATAGTTTTTGTTTCAATAAAATCAAAACCTAGAGAATTCCAATTAATTGTATTCGGGTTTATAATCATTATTTATTTCCTAATAAATATCTGGCAATCACCAGTTGTTGAATTTCAGAAGTACCTTCATATATTTGTGTAATCTTTGCATCTCTCATTAAACGCTCTACTCCATATTCCTGCATGTAGCCGTAAGCGCCGAATATTTGTACGCAATCCGTTGCATTTTGCATGGCTGTTTGAGATGCGAATACTTTTGCCATAGCCGCTTCTTTTCCGTATGGCTTCCCTTCATCCTTTAATTTTGCTGCTCGATGAATCAATAACCGTGAAGCATCTACATTTGTTGCCATTGTTGCTATTTTATCCTGGATAGCGCCAAATGAAGAAATGGTTTTCCCAAATTGTTTTCGCTCTTTGGCATATTCAATGGAGCGATCAAGAGCTGCTCTGGCTATTCCAAGTGCTTGGGTTGCAATCCCTATCCGTCCTCCATCAAGAGTTCCCATCGCGATTTCGAATCCTCGGCCTTCTTCACTAATCAAATTATCTACTGAAACTTTGCAATCTTCAAAATAAAGTTCGCAAGTATCTGAACCTCGAATTCCTAATTTATTTTCTTTTTTCCCATGGGAAAATCCAGGTGTGCCCTTTTCAATTAAAAAAGTAGATATTCCTTTATATCTAACACCTTTTTCCGTCATGACAAAAACAATAACCGCATCACAGTTTATACCATTGCTGACCCAATTTTTTGTCCCATTGATTATATAATCATTACCTTCTTTTTTAGCAAAGGTGAGCATATTACTGGCATCAGAACCTGATTGGGGTTCGCTCAACGAAAAAGCACCTAGCCACTCCCCGGAAGCAAGTTTCTTTAAATATTTTTCCTTTTGATCATCATTGGCATATTTATATAACAGCTGACAAACAAGAGAATTGTTCACAGAAGTGATAACACCTGTCGATGCATCCACAGCATTTATTTCTTCCATGGCAATACAATAGCTAATCGTATCCATTTCTGCCCCACCCCATTTTTCCGGGATCATCATACCCATAAAACCAAGTTCACCTAACATCTTGATTTGTTCTGCAGGAAATTCCGCCTTTTCATCACGATCAATTACACCTGATGCCAATTGATCGAGAGCAAATTCGCGAGCTGTTTTTTGAACCAGCAGCTGCTCTTCAGTGTATGAAAAATCCATTATATCTTCTCAACGATTAGTGCAGATGCTTCACCGCCGCCAATACACAAAGTAGTCAATCCTCGCGTAGCATTCCTGGTGCTCATAGCATGGATCAATGTTGTCAGTATCCGTGCTCCACTGGCGCCAATTGGATGCCCTAAAGCGATTGCTCCGCCATGAACATTGACTTTAGAATTATCCAGATTATAATCATCAATGGCTGCTTGTGCAACCGGTGCAAATGCTTCATTTATTTCCCAAAGATCAATATCATCGGCTGTTAATGATGCTTTATTCAACACTTTACTGATAGCCTTGCCTGGGGCAGTCGTAAACCACTCCGGCGCATGAGCAACAGATGCTTGAGCTAATATTTTAACCATCGGTTTCAAATTCAATTCTTCTGCTTTTTCAGCCGACATTAATAATACCGCAGCTGCACCATCATTGATCTTTGAGGCATTCGCCGCTGTGATTGTACCATCTTTTTCAAATGCCGGTTTTAATGTAGTCATTTTATCAAAGTTTGCTCTACTGGGTTCGTCGTCGTCTGAAATCACGATTGAATCCCCTTTCCGCTGGGGCACTTCAACAGGGACGATTTCGGTGACGAACAGTTTGTTTTCCTGGGCATGTCTCGCTCTTGTGTATGATTCTCTTGCTATTTCATCTTGTTGTTCGCGGGTATAATTGCGATCACGAGCACAGAGTTCTGCGCAATTCCCCATGTGCTGATCATTATAGATGTCCCATAAACCGTCTTTAATTATACTATCTTCAATCGCTCCATGACCCAAACGGTGGCCTAATCTTCCCTTTGGAAGCAAATAGGGAGCCGAGGACATATTTTCCATTCCGCCTGCTAAAATAACGTTGGCATCCCCGCATTGGATAGCTTGAGCCCCAAGCATCACTGCTTTTAAGCCGGAGCCGCACATCTTGTTGATGGTGAGACATTCTACATTATTTGGTAATCCTGCACGGAGAGCCGCTTGCCTCGCCGGCGCCTGCCCTAGTCCTGCCGATATAACATTTCCCATGATCACTTCATCAATTTTTTCCTTATCAATTCCTGTTTCTTCAAGAATTGATTTTAATACAATAGCTCCTAATTGAGGTGCAGGAATACTAGCTAAACTCCCCAAGAATGCACCTATGGGAGTTCGTTTTGCAGCCACAATGACTACATCAGTTTTGGTCATAATTTTTCCAAAGTATTTTGATTATGCATATATAACGGAGATCGATCTTCAGATCGAATAGTAGCAGCGATTTTTAGAAAACCCTGATATATGTAAAAAAACATCATTTTGTCGTATTGTCTGTTACTGTCTGGCAAAAATTGCTGAATAATTCAGCCCTGGAAATTAGTGTTATTTATCCCTAGAAACATGAATTTTTCCCAGTTATACCAACATTGCAATTCTTATGATTTATTACCGTTAGCTTTATCGTAAGCCTTAATAATATCACGAACTAATTTATGCCGTACCACATCCGTTTCATCTAATTTAACAAAACCAATACCATCCACACCTTTTAGAATCTCTATAACGTCAATCAGTCCGGAGTCAGACCGTTTGGGTAAATCAATTTGAGTAATATCTCCTGTGATGATGGCCTTGGAATTCACGCCCAACCTTGTTAAAAACATCTTCATTTGCATAGGGGTAGAGTTTTGAGCTTCATCCAGAATTAGAAACGCATTGTTCAATGTTCGACCGCGCATATAAGCCAATGGAACAACTTCAATTACATTTGTATTTAAAATCAGTTTCAGTTTATTTGCCGGCATTATTTCATTCAATGCATCGTATAATGGTGTAAGATACGGATCTACTTTTTCTTTCAAATCACCTGGTAAAAAGCCCAAGCTTTCTCCTGCTTCCACAGCCGGTCTACACAAGATAATACGGTCAGCATCATGATTTTCCAGTGCAGCGACAGCGAATGCAACAGCTAAAAATGTTTTACCCGTACCTGCCGGACCAATCGAAAAGACTATATCATCTTTATTACAAATTTGAACATATTTTTTCTGTCCATTTGTCCGAGGAACAATAGCACCTTTTCTTCCATAATGAATCACATCTTTGGGAACGTCAACCGTATGTCCGTTTTCAGATCGAATAATTTTTATCAGCTGCAATACATCTTTTTTAGTCAAAGATCCTTTTCGACTCAGCGTTTGAATCATCTCATGGATAATTTCATGGACCAATTCCACATCATTTTTATCTCCACCTAACGTGATATCACTTCCACGAATATGTATTTTTGTGGAAAATGTTTCATTTAGTAAACGAATATTTGAATCGGCAACCCCAAGTAATGTTTGGAGATCCACTCCTTTTAATTCAATAGTCTTCTTCATCCTTAATAGAATTATGTATTAATTTTTTATCTGAAACCAACAAGGTTTTTGATTAATAATAAAGTTTCCTCTTCGAATAGGCAAAGTTTATACAATGATAACGAATAAATTAACACAATTTTTACTTCTTTTTCTTCTGATGCTGATTGGCTGTACAACTATCTTGCCGCCAACATCTAAAGAAGCCTATCAAAACAATTTAGATTATTTAAAAAAACAAGCATTCAAGTACTGGAATAAGCGGTCTAGCGAAGATGATGCTGTTTTAGCTACGTTTTTTTTAGAAAAAGCATTTTTGCTTGAAAAAGATAATTTAGAACTCGCACTGCTATTGAGCAGGGCGTATCATTTCCAAGCATACTATATAGAAACAGATCAAAAACAGAAAGACAGTCTTTTTACCCGCGGTGCATCCATGTCAATGAATATTATAAGACAATCACCTGCTTTTATACAAATATACAATGATGTAAAAGGTGATTCGATGACCAAGATGATTCAATCTGTTGCAGGTGTCGAAAAAGAATATATCGATGCGTTGTATTGGTGGGCTGCAAATATGGGACGCTATCTCTCCTCAAAATCTGTTCGTGAACGTTTAAAATACAGTGATTTGGCGGAATCTGTTATGCATCGTGTTTTATCACTAAATCCAGATTATTTTTACGGTGGACCTTATCGATACTTCGGTGCATTGTATGCCCGCTTACCGGGAGTAGAGTTGAACCGTTCCGAAGAATACTTTGAACAAGCGATCAAATCTCACCAAAATTATTTAGGAACTTATGTTTTAAGAGCACGGTTTCTTCACACCAAAGCGGGAGATCGGGAAAAATTCAGACAGGATTTAGAATTTGTAATTAATGCCGATCCGGTGTTGATTCCCGAAATCATGCCGGAAAACGTTTATGAACAAAAACTGGCTCAAATGTTATTAGAACAAGAAGATTTATTTTTTAAATAGATTCTACTGGTAAACCAATCATAGCATAGCCAAATTTTGCTATGATGTTAAACGTCATATTATACTGTATCATTACACTGATAGGAATTCTCCTTATCATAATCATTTGCCCTATTCGAGTCCGTCTTCAAGGCAATTTAAACGCACAAGACTCACAAATTAATGGCGAACTTCAATTATCCATGGGCTATAAAAATCGGGGCATTGGAATAAAATTATTACCTGCTGGATCTATTACTTTCGGTAAGTATGAAAACCCGTTGATGACTAAAATATTTGAAGTAAAACAAATTAAATTTGATTATCTAAAAGATAGAAAAAGATTATTGAAGAAAATTCCCTACCAAAAATTGATCAAATCAATATTGAAAACAATTCGTTGGGAAGAAACATCCATTAAAGGTCGTTTGGGGTTATCAAATCCCATGCAAACTGGAATGATTATTGGCTATATTCATGCAGTTAATGGTATTGTTCGACCACAGAAACTTAATTTTTCACTCGAGCCTGCTTTTTCACCTGAAATGAATACGGATATTAGGGGAAATATTCAGATTCGTTTTTCTCCTATAATTACATCAATTCAAGTCTGTATTACTTACTTAAAATTTCGTAAATAGAAAGGAACATCATGAGTGTAACAGATCTAATAAAAAATACATTAGAAGAAATTCAAAATTTAATGTTAACACGAACGGTTGTCGGTGAATCCATAACTGCGGGTGAACACACGGTTATTCCAGTTTCAAAGATAACATTTGGGTTTGGAGCTGGTGGCGGTGAAGGAACAGAATCAAAACAATCTGGTTCCGGGCAGGGGATTGCCGGAGGATGGAGCATTGAACCTGTAGCGTTTGTTGTCATCGGAAAGGATAGCGCAAAAATGCTAACAGTGGGTGATAAGGAGAGCGTTGCTGGAAAATTGTTTGATCTTGCGCCAAAAGTTATGGATACAGTCAAAGAAATGGTGGATAAAAAAACTGAAACCAGTGATAAAAATGAGGAGGACTCATCATGAGAAAAAACATGTCTGTCGCTGATATTATGACAAAAAAATTAATCACATTTTCTCTGGACACACAGGTTTTGGGCGCAATTGATACGCTGATATCCAAAAAGATTTCAGGGGCTCCAGTCGTTGATGAAGATGGTAATCTATTGGGTATGCTTTCAGAGATTGATTGCATGCAAACTTTTCTGCAATCTACCTATCACAATGAAATGGGTGGACTTGTAAAAGATTATATGTCCGATGAGGTTAGCACAATCCCATCCACTATGGGTATTATGGATGTTGCTGAATATTTTCTTGAAACCCATTTTCGCCGATTGCCGGTAGTGGATAATGGAAAACTTGTGGGGCAAGTAAGTCGTAGAGATGTGTTAAGAGCAATTCAAAAATTATAACGAGGTGATTTCATGAAAAAATGGACAATTTTAGTATGGATACTGTTATCATTTTCCATTCTTAACACCACTATAGCCGAGGAAGGCGAAACCGAAAAAGTAATTGATTTAATTAAGAAAAGTGTCATTGCCATTCAAGATCAACAATACGAACAGGCATTAACGTTTATCTATCAAGCCCAAAGTTTGGATTCGGAAAATTCAGAAATCTACCAGATGGAAGGTCAGCTACTTGAGATTTTGGGAAGAAGTAAGGAAGCTATTGCAGCATGGGATAATTGTTTGAAATATGCAGATTCCGACTCTTTAAAAAATGAAGCTGAGGTACATATTAAACACCTAAAGGATTAATTACATGAAAAAGAATTTAGCTGTTCTTTTTTTAGTTATATTTTATTCATGCGCTGAAAAACCTGTAATTAAACCCGGTTTTGATTTTTCGCAGGTTAAAACTATTATTGTATATCCTACCCCTGATTTTAAATCGTTTCCCGGATCCGGAATGATTATTAATAAAAATATAGTTTATCATTTAATGAAAATGGGGATCAATGTTGTCGAACGTGAATCGACTCCTGCTCTGATGGAGGAAGTTGCGCTGAATCAATCAGGAATGACAAATTTTTCTTTAGATGTAAACTTAATTTCTTCTGATGTTGTATTGTTATGTACCTTAACGGATTTCAAAGATTATAAAGTGATTGTCATGCCTATTGTTACAGAAAACAAAGGTTCGATAATTACTACGATGAAAACGGTTGATGAGCCTGTAATTTCAAAAGAAGTGGATGGAGTTGAAAAAGTCTATTTTGAAACAACAACGACAGAAACAATCACAACTGATGAAGGTTCCATAATCGAAACGGAAAGAATAGAATATGTTCCTTCTAGAGTTGGAGTTAGTATCCAACTTTTAAATGCCAGTGACGGAGATGTTCTTTGGACAAATACATATTGGTATTCATCGCTGAGTGTGTCTTATGCAGTGAATGAATGTGTAAACGGAGCTTTTAAACCGCTGAGAAAATTATTGAAATAAATCACAAACAATTATTTTTTTAATTGACTTTATTCCAATCTAGTAGATTCCATCATCCCAGAGAACAGAGCAATAATTCTATGAATTTCGGATAATTGATTTTGCACCAAATGGATAACCTGCTTCGGTTTATCCAAAACCTTATCCATATGATCAGACACAATCTTTAAAAAAACCATCCGGTGTGCCGGTATTCTTTTTTCCGATACTTCAAAAATTGCTGATGCTTCCATATCCACTAATCCATTATATTTTTTTCCTCCATTTGTCACACCTTTTGGAACTGTTGTAAGGGATAGTTCTTCTAACCCATGTCTGATTAAATTATCTGGCAGCCAAATTTTCTCGTTTTTCTTATCGGTGATCCTATTGGCTATGTACAAGTTCCCTATTTTTGTAATATCGCTGTTTCCACCTGCGATACCAACATTGATCAGTAATGCGTTTTTGCATTCAATATTCTCAAGAAGTTCAGGTAATCGTTTACACACATTGTTCGCGCCAACCCCGGTTGTTAGACATGCGATTTTATCTTTTTGAAAATAAAATAGTCTTTCATTGAGTTGTTTTTTCTCTAATTGATAATATTCTATCAATGGCTTGGCTTCGGCCTGAAGAGCGGTAATAAATAATATTTTAGTCATAAATGGAAATTCTACTTTATTAAAAATAAATAATTTGAAAATGTAATATAAAGTTAGTCTGTAATCTCTCATTACGTTTTCCCTGAAATACTTCGTGAGAGAATACCGGTAGTCTCATGTCTGGCATATCCAGAATTTACTAAAAAAAGCCCTCCCGAAATCGAAAGGGCTTTTATATTTTGGTTTAGGCTTAAATTATTTCAGCAAGAGTGTCTTTGCTGTTTTTACTTTTCCATCCATTTTCACTTTAAATAAATACACTCCGGAACTCACCTGTTTTCCATGATTATCTCGTGCGTCCCAACGGATTTCATGTAGTCCGGGAGCGCTGATGCCATTGTACAAGCTGCGGATCTTCCGACCATTTACATCAAATACGTCTATGGATACTGGTCCCGCTGAACCAAGCTCATACTTCAATGTTGTAGTCGGATTGAATGGATTTGGAAATGCACTGTGTAAAATAAACTCGTCAGGGTATAAACCAATTTCTCCATCAATGGCTAACGGACCCACATAGCTCATTTCCATCCAGAAATCGATAGTAATGGATTCTATATCGATAATACTTAAAAATTGTTCAAGATCAGCATAACAGGAATCTTCATTAATATAATCATCATCATCATTAACAATAAATTCACAAAAATCGAAATCTGCTGATATATTGACATATGTCCCGGAATCGAGGTATATAATCTCATATGCAACAGTTACAGTATCATCATATTCTTCATAATAATCTTCATCAAATTCATGGAAAATCAATGTTAATGAGTCATTTGTGGCTGACCAGTCAAATTCCGTAGTATCCCAGTTATAATAGTAATCTTCTTCTGAATAAATTTCATATCCGGTGCCATCTTCAAAAAACTGCATGGACATCGTTTCATCTTCACCAACATCCGGGCCGAAATCTTCACCAAAGAATGGTATTTCTGTAGGAACACCTGCTATTAAACCGAGAGATCCGATAGAAACAATTCCGTTTAATGTATAGGTTGTATCGCTATCTTGGTTGGAGAAAGTTATCGTGTCTACATTTACACTGAATGTTGTCGTGTCAATGGATACCAAATCGCCAATATTTTCAATTTCAAATTCATAAATAAGGGTATCTCCATTAAGAGTATCTGCTACAACAAACTCCACCCAATTCGAAGGTCCCATTGAACCATAAGCCATTTCATAATAAGGCAGTTCAAAGGTCACATCAACATTATCATACTCATCATCTAATGGAATGGGATTATTTGAGATAAATAAAATCTCATAATCAAAAAATGATATTAACATTATGTAGTCCATGGTATCTACAGCTGTGCCGGAAATAGCAATTCCACCTTCTGCTGGTTTCATGCCAAATAATTGCAAGAAATTCAAAATTTGTTGATCAGTCCCTACTGTCAAATATGCCGTTCCATCGGAATCCTCATATTCCCATTCACCATAGAGATCACTGGGGTCTATCATAGAGCGGTCTAACGGATTACTGGGGATATGTTTCCAAGTTAGTGCCTTTTTTGAAATCTGTTGTTGAATTTCCGGTGGAAATTGTTGAATCTGTCTCTGAACAAGACTTGCAATCTTTTCACCCCCAAAAACCAAAGAAATAAGGGTAATAAAAATAGTTATCTGTTTCATGGCTTCACCTCACTTGAATTAGATGATTAAATTTATTAGATGGATTTATTATTTACAAGTTATGCTTTTGCGATGGGTCCAATGCTTTCTAAAAGCCGTATCATTTTTTTTGCATGTTCTTCTTGCCTGGAAGAATCCATGGGAATTGTTGAGCCATCACGAAATTGGATATGCAATTTTTGAATGTATTGCTGCATTCGTTTTTCAATCTGATTGTTGTTCTTCATAGCACATCCTTTTTTATAGTCTTTGAAAAACTAATACTAAAAGTCTATTGAAAACCGTGTCCTATATCACAAAAGAAATAGTTTAGGAAGAATCTCGCCCGCTTTTCCTCGGTATATATGATCAAATATATTAGACAATTCACTGGGTTCTGGATTTATTTCAATACACAAAGCTCCGGATGATCTAGCCAGTTGAGGATAACCTGCAGCCGGCCACACAACTCCTGATGTACCGATACTGATAAATAAATCACAATTTGAAATGGCCCCATCTGCCTTCACTATCACGGTTTGATTCAACATATCGCTGAACCAAATAATGTCTGGACGTAGCCATGCCCCACATTCACATGTTTTGTTAGTAAAACGACCTTCGGTCAAGTCCTGCAGTATCAAACCTTCCCTTTCGCATCTTACCCGCCATATGCTTCCGTGAAGTTCAATCACATTTTCTGTTCCTGCCCTCTGATGCATCCCATCTATATTTTGGGTAACTACAGTTACATCCGGATGAGATTTTTGAATATTTGTAATAATTTCATGTCCCCTGTGCGGAAAGCATTTCAACGCTTCTTCTCTGCGCAAGTTATGGAAATCAAAAACTTTGTCCGGATTCTTTTCCCATGCTTCTTGACAAGCATATTCTTCCCACTTGTATTCATGCCAAATACCTCCTTCACCTCGATATGTGGGAACACCCGATTCAGCAGACATTCCGGCACCTGTAAAAAATACGATTCTTTTGAACTTTTTTATATCTATTGCTTTTATGTCCATTAATTCATTGAAATCACTTCTAAACTTAACATAGTATAAACAGTGACTCTGATTAAACTTAGGTGGCATACATGAATAATAAAATTACAATAGTCCAAGGTGATATCACCAATCTGAATGTAGACACAATTGTCAACGCAGCCAATACATCACTGTTGGGCGGAGGTGGTGTGGATGGCGCCATTCACAAGGCAGCCGGACCAGAACTTCTGGCAGAATGCAAAACCATTGACGGTTGTCCCATAGGTGAAGCACGTTTAACAAAAGGGTACAATCTATCCGCGAAGTTTGTGATTCATACTGTAGGTCCAATCTGGCACGGAGGAAAAAACAAAGAAGAAGAATTATTGAGAAATTGTTACTGGAACAGTCTGATTTTAGCCAGTGAAAATAATATTAGTACCATTGCCTTTCCAAATATCAGTACCGGTGTTTATCATTTTCCGAAAGAATTAGCTGCGGAAATCGCTATTCGTATTGTTTGGGAATTCTTAGAAAATAATGATAAAATTGTAAAAGTAATCTTCTGCTGTTTTGACGAAGAAAATTATTCTATCTATCAATCATTATTAGATTTTTAGTCCTGATTGGGAATCGGTTTTTCCGGATGAACCATAGGTACGAAGCGCACGGGAATCACCGATTTCTTATCCATAATATCACCTTCCAGTTTGGTAATTATCCATAATTCCTGCCAAAGTCTCCCAACGGGAATTACTAATCTTCCACCCACTTTCAGTTGCTCAAACAATTTTGGTGGTACCTCTGGTGGAGCTGCAGTAACAATGATAGCATCAAATGGTGCTTCATCAGGCCAGCCTTGGTAACCGTCACCCCATTTTACATGAATGTTATCATAGCCCAGATCTTTTAGTGTTTTTGCTGATCTTTCTGCTAATCCTTTTACGATTTCAATTG
>CAZIFK010000014.1:0-43124 GCA_964538995.1 uncultured bacterium | reverse complement strand
GAATGGTGTCCGAAGAACTTCCGGAATGGTGTCCGAATGTTTCCGGAATTGCCAGATTGGTTATTTGTAACTAGTGAGCGGTAACTGATCTGCCAGCGTTTTACCTTCGGCAAACGAGTGAGTGGTAGACCTCGGAGCCACCTCGGCGAGTCCTGGCGGAGAAGCAACCCGACAGTGCTTTGCCTACCCTCACTATTCAAAAATCTTCGAAATTGTCATGTAGCTTGGATTATTACAAACATTCAACAAGCAGAGATGCTTGTCGGATATAAAAATCTCCAGCGTACCTGATACGGGCGGGTGGTAATCTGTTTATCCAGCCAGAATGACCAGTTTTCAATATATTCAATATCATAATCAATGCTCTTCTGCATTAGATCCAGGTTTTCCGTACCACCCCTAAAGCCTTTAATAGCAGCCAGACCGATAATCCCCGGTCTTACAAACCGGCGGATGCGGTAATTATTAATCTTATCGACTATTTCCCGATCCTCACTGACCATTTGGGGCTGGGGACCTACTACACTCATGTACCCATAAAGTACATTAATAAATTGGGGCAACTCATCTAAATTTGTTTTACGGAGAATTTTGCCAATTAATATATAAACTAAACTTTTTTCTTCACCCAGCTTTAAATGAATGTGATTTTTAAAATGACTTTGACGGATTTTGTGCTTAATATTAGTTTAGATGACATGAAATTAAGATACGCCATATTAATAACTTCAAGCCTCTTTGCAGGGAGCGGATATGACAATGGTTATGCAGCGGGGAAAGGAAACCTAGATTTATCACTTACGTGGAATCCATTTGATTATTTTGATCATGGACAGTCCTACATTGTTTTGGGATATGGTATTACTGATAAAATAGATATCCATGCATATTATGCCTCCCCGATCCTAAATAATAACAATTATTATTTAGGATTATTTTATCAATTTTTTTCTACAGAGCAAATATACCTGGCAACTGCTGTTGGCTTGAGACGATATACAAATGAAAACACACAACATTTATTTGCCCCACAGTTTCTATATACATTTAAACTTAAAAAGGGATATGAAATTGGGGGAAGCTTTGTGAATATTAATAAGATAAATAATTTTATTCTGGCAACATCCTTCCGAAAAAGCGCTGACACTTCAGCGTTATCAGATCTGGGGACGGCGATTGATGTGGCTTTCTATATTCCTATTATTCACAGGAGAAATGATAAATTTATTCAAGAGGTGAAATTGGGAATTGGGGCATTTCGTCCTATTTTATGGGAGCCGAATTGGGGAGACTGGTATCCAACCTATAGTTTAGATGTGAAGATTGGCCCCCTTAACGGCTGATTGTTAATAATTACTGATATTTGATTTATTACTGGACACTTCCTTCTAGCCATTTGTTTTTTGTTGTAAGCTACTTGACAAAAGATGCTTTTTTCTGGAGGGATAATTGGTTTTGGCAACGCTTTCGGCGTTAATCTTTCCTAATGAGTGATACCGCGTATTGTAAAAAAGATTGTCATTATCATGATAACAAAATCAAGGACGAGGCCCTGGTTCTCTATATAATAAAAATCATATTCTAAATTATGGTGTATTTCCGAATTCCGATGGGGGCTCACCTGCCAAAGCCCAGTTAAACCTGGTTTAACTATAAGACGTCTATTTTCAATGTTGTTATATTCATCGACGATGAAAGGCATTTCCGGTCTTGGTCCTACCATACTCATTTCTCCTTTCAGGATATTTATCAACTGAGGTAGCTCATCCAGACTGATTTTACGCATCCATCGACCAACCTTTGTTATTCTAGGGTCATCTACGCCTGTTGGACAATGAGCATATTTAGGTGTATCAATGTACATGCTTCTGAATTTGTATAACTCAAATTGTTTTCCATTAAGACCAACTCTCTTATGTTTGAATAACACAGGGCCAGGTGAATCATTCTTAATTATTAATGGTAAGAGTAGCCAAATGGGACTGGATAAAACAAAAATAAGTAAGGCTGAAGCTATATCAATAAATCGTTTACTACTTTTATAGAAAAATGATTG
Organism: uncultured bacterium; assembly: GCA_964538995.1. Classification (GTDB taxonomy): domain Bacteria; phylum Fidelibacterota; class Marinisomatia; order Marinisomatales; family TCS55; genus JADFRD01. The sequence goes on along the minus strand of CAZIFK010000014.1, from coordinate 41,068 downwards.
GGAATTATTAGTGTTGGTAATTAGTTGAATACCGGCGTAATCTTTTAATTTAGTGGTGTTATTCTCAAAAGATTCTATACTCGGTAAATAACTCAAACGTGTTTTTGCTGCTGCAGCCTTTGATTGGATAAAAGAAATCTTTTCTTCAGAAAGATTTCTGATTGAAAGTATAATCCTATCTACATGATTATTTTCGAGAAATGAATCAAGTTTGTTAATACCGCCATAAACATAATTTCCATTATACCTAAACCCTTCACCAACTTTATCATCTAACACGCTTATTATGGAAAAACCAGAATGATGTGATTTAATATGATCAATGAATGATTTGCCCATTTGACCTAATCCTATTAACAACACTTTATCTTTTTCGATATTTCCAGAATAAATAATCATAGATATTTTCCTGAATACAATCGGAAAAACTATAAGAGAGACAATAAACATTATTATTGAAGATATAGTGATAAAATCAGGGACAGAAATTTGGAAAATAAACAAGCCAACGATTGAAACAATTAGCATAATCATAGATGCTCGTATTAGTGCAGTTATTTCACGAAGCTGTGAAAACTCAATGGTCTTATCATATCCATTATAATTATAAATACTAACTATAAAAAAAACTCCGCCTCCAACTATTAGCAAGTAATTAATATTTTCTACCGCATATTTGAAGGATGTAGAATAGAATAAAACAGATACACATATTGAAAAAATATAGGCTGTTGTATCAGAAAAGATTTTCAGGGCGCTTATCAACGAATCCTCCTTGATTATAATTGAAAGAATTTCTTGCTATAAATTACAGGATGGTGTGATGTGGGTCAAGCTTTGCTCTAAAAAAAAGCAGAACCAAGGTTCTACTTTTGAAATGTATTTGGATTGACCGAAAAGCAAAGATGCTTATCGTGCATATATTATTTTAAAATTGAATCGAAATATCCTATCGTTTTTATAAGACCCTCCTTCAAAGTTGTTTTTGGTTCCCATCCCAATTTTTCTTTAACCAAAGATATATCGGGTTGACGCTGTTTTGGATCATCTTCTGGCAATGAGTCAAAAATAATTTTAGATTTTGAATCGGTAAGCTCGATAACGATTTCGGCCAGTTCAAGGATAGTGAACTCATTGGCATTACCTATATTTATCGGTCCTGTAAAACCGTGTTCTGTATCCATGAACTTTATGATTACATCAATCAGATCATCTACATAGCAAAATGAGCGGGTTTGAGAACCATCACCATAAATAGTAATGTCCTCCCCTTGGAGAGCCTGAACAATGAAATTAGACACTACCCTGCCATCGTCAGTGTGCATGCGTGGGCCATATGTATTAAAAATTCGCGCAACTTTGATATTGAGATTTTGTTGCCGATAATAATCAAAAAATAATGTTTCAGCGCAGCGTTTACCTTCATCATAACAAGATCTTGGTCCAATTGGATTTACATTGCCCCAATAATCTTCTGTTTGGGGATGGATCGTCGGATCACCATATACTTCGCTTGTGGATGCCTGAAAAATCTTTGCATCCACTCTTTTGGCTAAACCAAGCATATTGATAGCACCATGGACAGACGTTTTGGTTGTTTGTACCGGATCATGTTGATAATGAATAGGCGAAGCAGGACAGGCCAGATTGTAAATTTCGTCTACTTCTAAATAAAGAGGGAAGGTAATATCGTGTCTTATTAATTCAAAGTTCGGTTTATCTAACAAATGAGTCACATTTTCTTTTGATCCTGTGTAAAAATTATCTACACAAATAATATCATTACCATTTCGCGTTAATTCATCACATAAATGGGAGCCGAGAAAACCGGCACCCCCTGTTATTAATATTCTTTTCATATTAAAAGAGTCCTTCTTTTCCACAGTCTTGATACCAATCTGCTAAAGCATTATTTAGAGAACATTCCAGTGGATAATTTTTATTTATTTTTTCACCTGAGATGTTAGTTGAAATCATTAATTTTTTTACACGATCCGGATGTATGCCCATTAATCGCTTACCGAGAAGCCTGCTTAACAAATGAAGCGAAGATGCAATACTTCGTAATAACCAACCGGGTATTATTATTTTTGGCTCTCTTAAATCTGTTTCTTTTGCAATTGCTTTACATATTTCTTCGATGGAATGTGGGTGGGGATAGCAGCAATTGTGGAGGGTTACGCCCGGTTCTGCAGTATCAACCATTTCAATCATTATTCTAACAAGATCTTTTACATAAATTGCTGCTTTTTTTGAGTCTTTTCGACCTGGATAAAAAAACAATCCTTTTGACATAGCATTATATAATCTAGAGAAGTTTCCGTTTTCTCCTTTACCAAAAACTATACCAGGTCTTAATATAATTAGTATTCTTTCATTTGGTCTTTCTGCTTGCCAAATGCGATGAGTATACTCAGCAACTAATTTTGATATTCCATATTCATTTGTAGGCATTAGGAGAGAATCTTCAGTCCTTTCATCTTCTCGCATGCCATAGGGTGCAATAGAACTTGTAAACACAATCGTGTTTATATTCTTTTCACGTGCAAACTTACAGATATTTTCAGCACCTCGGATATTCGTTTCATAATATTCTCTTTCTTCATATTTAGGTATGGTGCATAATGCTGCAAAGTTAAAAATGACAGAATCAGGAGAAATCGACAAATCAATATCAATATCTGTACGAATGTCACAGTATAGATGATTATTGGGAGAATCAATAATATCCAAATTTATGTATTCTGCTTCTAAATGATTTATTAAATGTTTACCAATAAACCCTGATCCGCCAAATAAAATATTCAATTTATTAACGCCTTTTAGAAAAACCTGTTTTATGAAAATCATCTAAACAGAATTCAACGTATTCCTTAAACTTTTCTTGAAACACTTTCCTGTCAAATCGTATAGAATATTCTCTAATATTATCTGGAATAAATTGGTCTTCTACTGATTCATATTTATTAATTACTGCATCTAATGATTTTTCTGTTTGTGTATCAAAGAATAGACCGGAAACCATATTTTTTACTGTTTCGGTGGCGCCACCTTTATTAAATGCTATCACCGGGCGTCCACAAGCCATTGCTTCAACAGGAATAATACCAAAGTCTTCCACCCCAGGGAAAATTAATGCACGACATGAGGAAAGATATTTGTTTTTTGTCTCATCATCAACGCTCCCCAAAAAAACAATGTTATCCTTTGCAATTGATTTTAAAAAAGGTAATTCTTCGCCACCACCCATGACAATTAGTTTTCTACTGTTTTCATTAAATACACGAATAGCTAATTCAGATTTTTTATATTTAACATGTTGGCCAAATAATAAATAAAAATCATCAATTGTTTGGTTCCTTTTAAATATATCAGTATCAACTGGTGGGTAGATTACAACCGATTCTCTATTCCAAATTCTTTTTATTCTATCTTTTACAAAATTTGAATTGGCTATAATATAATCTACTTTTTGTGCAGTAGAGTAATCCCATTTTTGTAAAAAATTTATGATAGGTTGAATCGTTTTTCTCTTTAACCCATTTCCAAAGTATTCATCCTGCATATCCCAAATATATCTCATGGGTGTGTGAGTATAACATATATGTGGGATTTTTCTAGACACATTAATTCCTTTTGCCGGTCCAGATTCACTTGATATTACAAGGTCCACAGAATTTATTTTAATTTTAGAAAGAGCTAAAGGATAAAGTGGTAAATAATATTGGTAAAATTTCAAAGATTTAGGTAAATACTGAATAAGTGTTGTTTTTTTAACTCTATTTGAAAGTTTATCAGAAATATTATCTTTTATATACACGTTTGTAATTATTTCAGAATTAGGAAAAATATCCAGTATGGACTCTATTACTTTTTCACCGCCACGCATCCCATTGAGCCAATAATGCACGATAGTTGTATTAATCATTCCCTACAAAATAGCTAGTTTCACGATTATCAATGATAGGATACTGAATAAACTTTCCATCATAATCATTCCTTTTTTTCAAATTCTTTGAGTTGCACTTAAGAGTTGAATTCAAGAATGTTTTTTATGACATTAATTGTCTTTTCAGCTGTTTTCTCCCAACTGAAAAGTTTCACTCGTTTTTTACCACGTTTAATGTAATCTCTTTTCAACGATTCATTGCAAACCATTCGTAAAATTTTACCAGATATATCTTCAATTTTATGGGGATCAAAATATAGAGCAGCATCGCCACAAACTTCAGGAATTGAAGCAGCATTTGAGGAAATTACTGGTATACCTGCTGCCATAGCCTCAATAGGTGGTAATCCAAAACCTTCGTAAAAACTTGGGAAGACAAACGTATCTGCTTGAGCTACATATTTTCTCAATTTTTCATCACTTATTCTACCTGTGAATATAATACGATCATCATATTTTTTTACTTTATCAAATAATGTTTCATCTGATGTAATAAATCCCTCTTTCTTCCCTACAATTATTAAGTTGTGGGGTATAGTATTTTTTATTCTCCCAAATGCAGCAATCAATCGGCCCAAATTTTTATGAGGTTTAACATTGCCGACATAAAGTAAATATGGTTTTGATGATACCGGCTCAGATCTGGGGATATTAAACCAGCTACTGTTGACGCCAAGCAGTGTCACTTCCTGCGGACATTTCGGTCTCCCAATAAATTTATTAAACTCTTGTCTTGAGAATTCAGAAACATAAACCATAGCATCAGCTTTATTTTTTATCTGCTTGAACATAAATGATGCATATAATCTTTTTGTAACCTCATGGTTTATCTCTTTTAATGCAAGGTGTCCTAAATCGTGGATAGATACAAGCAATTTCTTATTATAGAATATCGGGAAATTATAATGCGGTGCCCAGAATAATTCTGTTTCATCAGGAATCGCTCGTATATAATTCAACTGTTCATGGATGGAATATATCGGACACGTAAAATCGATTAGATTAATATTTTTCTTTTTTAAAAAACCAATCTGTCCAAGCTCATCAAGATCCCCAAGTATATTAAATGAAACATTATTTGATAGGCTGTTTATTATAATAGGTAATACATTTATTATATAAGTACCAATACCGCTGGCATTGATCATTCTTCCATCAATTGTAATTGTTCTTTTCAAATTAAATCAAATTTTTTATTGAAGGTGTTTTCGCTTTCCCAATTCCTGCTCAACCATCGTAACTATTAATTCTTCAAACTCAATTGACGGATGCCAATTAAGCAACTTGTGTGCTTTAGACGAATCGCCTAGAAGTATATTTTTTTCTTTTGGTCTTTTTAGTTGACTATCAATAACCACATAATCATTATAATCATATCCAAAATGTCCAAAGGCTATACGACACATATTTTTTAAAGTGTGCAATTTCCCTGTAGAAATAACAAATGTATTTTGCTGATCATATTGTAGGATGGAATATAACGCTTGGACGTAATCTTTGGCATACTCCCAGTCTCGTTGGGCATTAATATCTCCAAGAAATAATTTATTAGGTGATCCCAGTTTAAGCTCCACTGCAAAATTGATGATTTTTTTGGTAACATAAATACTATCTCGTCTCGGCGATTCATGATTGTAAAGGATACCACAGGATGTGTGAAGATTATTATTGGTCTTAAATAGTTTTACTATTTCATAAGATGCAACTTTTGATATACCATATATATTCCTGGGGTTAAACAGAGTATTTTCATTTTGCGGGCTTGTTTCACAGTTGCCAAACATTTCACTGGAACCAGCAAAATAGAATCGGCAGTCTGTATTCATTTCTGCAAGGACAGATATGAGATTTAGTGTACCATTTATATTTGTATCTAAAGTTAATGTAGAATCTTCTATGGCATGTCCGACGAAGCTCTGGGCTGCCAAATGGTAACATTCATCAAATTTTGTATTATTGAAAATATGAACGAGTCCAAGATAATTTTCCAGAGTACCATTATGGATATGGATATCATTTATTATTTTATTTATACGCCATAACTTTGAAACAGGATCTTCGATCGCCTCTCTTCTAACCAACCCATGTACTTCATAGCCTTTTTCTAGTAACAATTCAGCTAAGTAGGAGCCATCTTGTCCTGTGATACCTGTGATAAATGCTTTTTTCATGGTTTTATTAGTAAACTTTCAAATTTATCATTTTAAATAATACTTCAGCAGTATTACCCATATCAAAAAATTTTGCGGTCGCATAAGCATTTATTATAATTTTTTCTTTATTATGATTATCCCTATAATACTTAATAGCATCAACAATTTCCTATGAATTCATGGTTATAAATAATGAGAATATTTCTTGCCTTTTTAAGAAATGAAAAATCTACTCATTTGATGAATTGATCGTGAGCCATTCTGATTCGTGAGGAAATGGATCTCCCTTGCGCATTGCATGAAGACGATAAACGAGAGACCGGACTACAGCTCTGGCGAAGGATGTTGAAGTTAGATCTGAATATACCTGACAAATATTTTGCGCTGCATAAGCTGCATCAAATATGTTATGGAGATGGTATATGTCTCCGTCTAAATAAAATCCATACGCATTAATACCACTTCCTGTAAAAGGAAGTCGCTGATGGAAACGTTTTGAGGCGCGAACTTTTTTGCGGAAATACTCACTCAACCCATGCTTCTTGGAAATCTGATATAGTATCCTGAGCTCTCGGTTAATTCTATCTTCGCCATACTGACCAAATGACAATTCATTTAAGCCTTTAAGTAAAACTTTTCTATAATTAATCAGCGGAAAGCTCCCCATCCATCCCGGAAGATCCTTCGCTGTAAGTAAATAATCTACTGTCATTAGTGTAATTAATGGCGAATACGGTTGTGATGCCAATTCATGATGCATTGGTCTTGAATTGACACTTTCAAAGAACTGTTCGGATATTTCTCTCGCGGTATCCTTATTCGACAAATACGTTATGCCATGAGAATCAGGCGATACTCCAAAGATGGAAAATGGTTTGCCAGAATAAGCAAAATAGTCGACCTCACCTGCCAGCACAATTCCGGAATAACCATCAGGAGTGGGGCAAGAATAGAATTGTCCACTAGGAGAACGTTGACGAACTCTTTCTATTAATTTTGTAGATGCGACGCCTTTCACATAAAACATGGGAGATTCACGGTCACTTGAATAACTTAGGTTTGTTGCTTGCCGGCTTAGGAAGTGATTGGAATCAATAATATTAGTACCTTTGTCGCGGTAGATGCACAACTGTCCATTTATCCCGCGGATATTTGGATAATAGAATGTTGGTGCTGGCCAAGACAGTAATTCCATCCCAGTATCATATAAAGTGTCACGCATGCCTTGTATACTATCAGGCAACAATCCATCATCGCCCCCTAACGCAATAACAAATCCTGGTTTTACTTGCTGTAAAGCATACTCAAAGTTATTTAACATTCCAATCTCCGAACTCGGTTTTATATAACGAATACGAGAATCTCGGCGCGATGCCTCCTCTACAACTTCACGCATGTTGTCTGTGCTGCCATCATCCGAGACCAGCACTTCTAATGATTCGTAATTTTGCATTATACAAGTACGCAAAGTGTGATGTAGGTACTTTGCCCGATTCTTGCAAGGTATAATTACCGTAAAATGGGGAGTTGTGTCTTTCTTGAATTGACTTGTCAGTACGCTAACCTCTTTATATAGGTTTTAAATCTGTCTGTAAAAATTCCCAATATCCAAACTTTTAAAAATTCATAGTAAATCATCAAGTTTTTAGTTATTACATCATAAAACTATGCATTCTTATGCCAAGTTGTCCTGTCCACATAGTCTGTATAGCTCAAAATGTTACGTAGTACCTTCTTCGATACATTATCCACATCATAATCCTGAACAAGCCTGAATTGCCGCTTGTCCTTCAAATGTTGAGTGGTTACAACGTGGATGGACTCTAAAACCTTCTTTGCCTCAAGCCCGCACATGATTAGAGTACTCTCATCCATCCCCTCGGGGCGTTCATGTGCCTGGCGGATTGTCACCGCTGGGAAATTAAGGATTGAGGACTCTTCTGTAATCGTGCCACTGTCGGAGACAACACAAAAAGCGTTCATTTGGAGCTTAACATAATCAATAAAACCTAAAGGTTTCAAAAAGTGAATTAATGGATTCGAATGGTTAATATTCATTTCATCTATTTTTTTTCTTGTCCGCGGGTGCGTGGATATAATAAGCGGCATCCCATACTGTTTTGCTATGAGCTGTAAAGATGCTAACAAATTTTGGAAGTTCTCCTCGTTATCCACATTTTCTTCACGATGTGCACTGACGACAAAATATTTTCCGGGATTAACCTGGAGCCTTTTAATTACATCAGAGCTCTCAATTTGAGACATGTAATAGGAAAGCACTTCTTTCATGGGAGAACCTGTCTTAATAATCGTTTCCGGTCGAATGCCCTCAGTAAGCAGATAGCGCCGGGCGTGTTCGGAGAACACCATGTTAATATCGCTCGTGTGATCAACGATTTTACGGTTAATCTCTTCCGGCACCCGCTGATCAAAGCAACGATTGCCCGCCTCCATGTGAAAGATAGGTATCTTGCGTCGCTTTGCCGCTATCACCGAAAGGCTACTGTTGGTATCGCCAAGGACAAGCATGGCATCCGGGTTGATTATAGCCATCACCTCATCAGATTTTGCAATTACATTCCCTATGGTCTGAGCCGCTGTCGCGCCTGCGGCATCCAAGAAATGATCTGGTTTTCGTATACTGAGGTCCCGAAAAAATATCTCGTTCAGTTCATAATCATAGTTCTGCCCAGTATGAACTAGGAGATGTTCTGTATGAATATCCAGCTCGCTGATCACACGGGAGAGCTTAATAATTTCAGGGCGAGTACCTACAATAGTCATCACTTTTATTGACATAATCTCTTCCTTTTTTTTTTGATCATTATCTGATTGAATGTCCCCGTTTATAAAGGATGAAGAACCGGATGCAAAATACCATATTTAGGACTGAAGACTACCACTATTTGTGTCCCTGTTTGGAAAATGTCTGAGCTAAAGGCTATACGAAGCCAGATATATTTAGATTAACAGTTCACCTTTTTCCAGAGCGTCCATGACAAAATCAAGTTTCAACAACAATTGAATCATCCCCTGCTCATCCAGCCGATTCGTATTGTGTGAATTGTAATCTTCATAACTAGAAACCGTCTTCTCTCCCTTAGTAAAATAGAGGGAATAATTTAAATCACGAATATCTGCGGGGATCTGGTAGTAGTTGCCCTTATCCACGGCTTTAGACATCTCCTCGCGGGTAAGTAAAGTTTCATACAATTTCTCCCCATGTCTAGTACCAATAATCCGTATTTTATTTTGCACTTCGAAAATCCGCTTGAGGGCATTGGCTAGGGTTTCAATAGTTGCCGCCGGAGCCTTCTGGACAAAAACATCACCAGTTTTTCCATGTTGGAAAGCATAGATCACCAAATCCACCGCATCATCGATTGACATCATGAAACGAGTCATTTGCGGATCAGTCACAGAAATAGGGACTCCAGATAAAATCTGGTTGATAAACAATGGAATCACAGACCCCCGAGAACCCATAACATTCCCATAACGGGTCCCACAGAAGACAGTATTCGCATCCCCGTGGGACCGAGCTTTCGCAATCATCATCTTCTCCATGAGCGCTTTGGACATTCCCATTGCATTGATAGGATAGACAGCTTTATCTGTACTCAAGATAATCATGTTTTTGACTCCGTAGGCCAAAGCGGCATTCATTACGTTTTCCGCACCAAGGGTATTCGTACGCACAGCCTCCATAGGGAAGAACTCGCAGGATGGCACCTGTTTAAGCGCTGCTGCGTTAAAAACATAATCTGCTCCTGCCATAGCGGGAGCAATACTGTCTTGAGATCGGACGTCGCCAATGAAAAATTTCAATTTGGGATTATTATATTTGATCCGCATGTCTTCCTGTTTTTTTTCATCTCTGCTAAAAATTCGGATCTCATTGATCTCGGTGTTGAGGAAACTCTTAATCACAGCATTACCAAAAGTTCCCGTGCCACCGGTGATGAACAAAGTCTTACTTTTAAACATTATTTTTCTCCCGCCATTTATCATAGGGTGTTTGATCCGAAGCCAACTGATGTATAAGAATATCCCAATCCGGCTGCTGAAAACCCGTACTTTGCCAGAATTTATTCCCAACCATACTTCGGTCTGAATGCTCACAATCATCTGGAATGATTTCAAGCTTTATGTTGAATGCGTTTTTAAGTCGATACAAAAGATCATGTTTCGATATTTTTGGTGCTGTTACTTGATAAAGACCCGATAGTTCAGGCTTCTCCATAATAAGGCGCAACACAAGTTCCGAAAGATAGTTCGTAGTAACCCCCGAATAGATAACATTTTTGAATCCGCACACAGTGCCATCATGCTGTGCGAGAAACCATTCCAGAAGTGACTTAAAATGGCTTAACTCACGGCCGATGATGGAAGTGCGTAATGTCAGAGCATTTTCTGTAGCGACTTCACCTAAGTATTTACTCTTCCCGTAGAGGTCCTCAGCATCGGATTGATCACCTTCGGTATATTCTCCCCTATTACCGCTGAAAACACAGTCTGTACTAAAGTGGATAACTTTTCCCCCCCATTTTAATGCGACATCGGCCAGTTTATGGGGAAGAAGTGAGTTCAACATTATGCTTGGTATAAAAGCACTAGCTTCCGGTCGCTGTTTGACAATTCCGATGCAATTCACAATAAATTGGGGCTCATTTCTTTCTAAAAGTTTTTGAAGTGACTTAGAATCTGTGGCGTCGACATTTTCAATGACATTCCCAATGTTAAATAAGTCAATTCTATTATAAGGTGGTTCCCCTAAACGACCGAGTATAGTGCAAGTTGTTTCTGGGTATTGTGTCAACAGCGATTGGAACATTTTATGGCCAAGCATTCCACCACCACCAAGGACAAGAATATTCATCGTTTTAATCTCTTTATTCTGATTTTATTTTTAAACATTTTTTTTGTTCACCTTTCTTTTGATTGATAATTTACAAAGTTACAAATCACCAATCCCGAATCCCCGGTCACCATTATGATAACATTCAATCACTTTTTCATATAAACTCAGGTGTCGTTGGACGTACAATTGGAACGCATATTCATCTTCCACAATATGACGTGCTTGTGTTCCTATTTTACTTCGTAGATCATCATCATCCAAAAATCGTTTAATTGCCCCCGCTAATGCCACGCTGTCTCTTGCGGGCACAACCAGTCCGCCACAAGGAGATTTAATCACGTCGGGCAACGCGGTTCCCTCGAAAACAATTACAGGGGTACTACAGGCCATTGCCTCAACAGCCATCAGCCCAAATGATTCTTGAATTGATGGCATTAGAAACACATCTGCCGCTGATAAAGCAATAGCTAGGTCCTCATCATCAAGCCAGCCCGGAGTAATAACACGATACTTAGGTGATAATACTTTGAAATCCTTACCGTCTTCAAATATTAACAAGGCTGTTGGTTCTTGTGGCTCATAAATCTTTAAAGCCTCCAGCAAATAGCTCATACCCTTGAACTTTGCAAATTTAGGACCAAATTTACTATGAATATCTCTAAATGCGATTACTTTGTGATCTGAATCAATGCCCAACTTCTTGCGACACTCTACTTTAGACATTGGTTTGAAGAGCTTTAGGTCTATACCGAAAGGAATACGATGACAAGGTAGATGCCGTAACAGTGGACTTTTCTCAATTCGCTCTTGCATCCATCGAGACGATACAATCAATGACATATCTGAGTGCTGATAAACATATTTTTTAATTTTCCAATGAAGATAGGGCATGTAATGCTGGAACGGTGATCTACGTCTTGGATAAGGACATCGCGGTGCACAACCGGTTTGCCAGCGATCGCAATCAAAAGAATGTTCGCATCCTCCTGTCATTGCCCATGGATCATGGAGTGTCCATACCAGGGGTTTTAGGATGCTCAGTTTGGGTAATGATAAAATACTTAAATTGGCACGATTATGAATCAGATGCAGATGGACAACATCGGCCCGCTCAAAGTAATCACGGGTTGGCAAAAGCCAACCACCAGAATCAACAAGCCCATCTAAACCGAGTCTATCGCCAATTCTTATTGTATTCAAAGCAAAAAAGCGTAATACAGAATTGCAAGGAGGCATTATGTGTACATGAGGGCTTTGGCTTGTTCTATTCCATACAGCCATTTCCACATTACAAGATTTATCAAGCGCTTGTTGCATATTATAGCCGTTAAACCGCCCACCGATAACATCAGTTTGGTTGATATGCAAGATGTTCATGCAATGTCCATATAATTTGATTTAAATGTCATAGTAAACATCATGGATAGAGTCGGTTCATTAACATTTTTTATGGATCACAGCGGATTTCCCGTCCGGTAAAACCCTTTAACAGGACAAATCATCCGGTTTCAAACGGACTTACTAGCAAGTGGAATGCAAAAAAGGTGTACACGGGGAGTCCTCATGTCGTATTCTTCAGAATATTTGGTCGTCTTTCCACTGTATCCACACCTTGTAGTTTTAAATGTTAATCAACCTAAAGAGATCAGACACAGAGGCTCCATCCAGCGAGGATTATCTATGTTGACTTAACAGCCTTCCATCAATTCTTGATCGCGAAGAAACGAGATTTTTTCTCACGTTTTTTAAGAGAAAACTTTGCTATGCATTTTTATTGATTTTGCTTGCAACTGTTCTTTATTTATGCGCATCACGAACGAATCATATTCCGTAAAGGAAACTAAAAACGCTAACCATAACCAATAAGGGCCTACGGAAATAATGCTAGACGGCCCTGCACATAATAACGGAAAAACAAGGCAGGATGCCAGAAGTCCGGTGCTCCAGAAAATGTTTCGACCCTGTCTGATAGCACTCCAAAGCTGACTACAAACCTTCGCCATTAGAATGAGGTATCCAAGAAAGATCCAAAGACCTTGTTCTGCGAGAATTTCCAGCAAATAATGATGATAAGAACCACCTTCAATGATTTTAGTCGATGCCCCAAGCCCTCTCCCGAAACCGCCTGAAGCCTTAGTTCCCTGAAAAACAGCTGTAGTGTAATAGTCAATCCTACCTCTATTATCGGCGGTCTCTACCTTTGTTACCACTGCAGAGATCGTCTTGCTACTAAATGAAAGGTTTTCTCCCTTGTATAAAAGAAAGACACCGAGGCTTATTATCAGCAAAATTGTTACAATGCGATAATATGCTTTCAATTTGATAGTAAAAATAAAGGCGAAAAACATTATCCCTATAATAAGTCCAAAGATCGCTGCACGTGAAAAGGAAAACATAACCATTATAATGGCTAATAGAAGCGATATAATTGCAATTATCCGGGACACTCCCCGTACTTCAAACGCCCAACCCATCAGGACAAGAGCAGAAACCGCATTAATAAAACCGAATTCATTCCGGTTTCCCCAGAAAATACGTGGACTGAGCCAACCGACAGAGGTCAAAGCATATTCTAATGCGTCATGATAATCTTCTTTAAACGAGAATAGGTATTCTTTTGTCACTAATTCATAAACACCTAATAGGCTAGTAGCAATAATCATAATGGACCAGATAATCATAATTTTTGTAAGGACTGATCGATCGATGGCATGGCGCATTACCAATAGAAATAACATATTGCCCACAAATAATACGGTAACCAATTTGAATCCTAGTTGTGGATCAGGCGACCAACTGAGTGATGCAACTCCATAAATCAGCATTAGAATTAGCACACGTGAGGCGAAGCACCGAATACCTTTTTTTTTATGCGTTGGATTAAGCAAAAGGATTGGTAATGCCAAAATCGAAATTATTCGGGATGGAGTTAACAGGATATTGAATGCTTTGATACCAACCACAGGACCAATGAAGCAGCTAATTACTCCAGCCCAAAATAAATATTTGATCAGTAGTTTCATGTAAACAGTGTATGGCAAACGTTTGACTCAAAAACTTGCGATAAACGACGATTACATTTTCCTGGCGTCGAGGAATTATAAATTTTGTTAATCAAACTTGCAGTCAATCAATTCTAGATCATGAAAAGACGAGATTTTTTTGTCACGTTTTTTTAAAAAGGGAAATCATTTTTCATGGAATCAATCACTCTCAAGTTTAGATTTTTAAAAACCCGCAAGGCCAAGTACCATGCACTTTATTTTCCTGTCCGGTTTTTTGGGCGGCGCAAAGTTTTCCATAGGCCAACAATTGCTCTCTTTTCCGTTTCTCCAAACATGCCTATAGCATACCCAGCCAAGATATAGAATAAAGTCAGACCCAAACCGATTGAGCCAAAGCCTAGCCAGGATACTGCAAACGGGCGACAGATAAAAGTCAAGGCTACAAATGCAACTCCAAGCACGACTGGTTTAAAATAGGCTTTTTGCAGAAGCAATGATGGTGCAATTTGAATGTAGCGTCGTAAAAAAATATAGAAATAAACAACATCCACGCTACACGTGAGCAGCAACGCCCACCCCGCGCCATTAATTCCAAAGCGCGAAATAAGAATGAAACAAAATACCGCTAACACCACCGCGCGGATCGTTGAATAAATTGTAAATTCCCGTATCTTTCCGAGCCCCACCATAACATTATTGGGCAAGGATACTGTCAAAGTTCCGATATAAGCTGCCAACGCCAACAATTGCAAAACAGCTCCTGCCCTTGATGAAATTGTCGGTGTCCAAAGTGCTAAAAATAGATCGCCGAGAATAAAAATAGGGATGAATATTAATCCTGCCAATGCTGCAATGAATTGAGAAGAACGAAGAAAAATGTCGCGTAGACGATCAATCTGTCCAAGTCCCTGCAATTCACTCGCCATTGGAAAAATAAAACCAAGCATGTAGGCAATCATATAGCCAAACGAATTCACAAGCATAAAGGGCACTGAATAGATACCCGCTGCTGCCACGCCTACCCAAGCACCAAGCAAGGTCTGATCAAGACGACTTACTAAGCTACTTGCAATTCGATTGATTGTACCATAGCCGAGATAACCGCGGACGCGGCGCAAGGTTGCCCTGTCAATACCCCATTGAAAGCTGAAATCTGGCAGAAGATGCCGAGCGAGAACAAAGTAGACTGGGCCAGCGGCTAATGTTAAAATCGTACGCGTCAGGACATAGCCGACAATGCCATAGCCTGCATACACAACCCCCAATCCAATTAGTGTACCGGCAATGCTAATAACAACTGAAACAGAATAAGTTAAATCAAACCGCTGCAAACCCATAGCGATGGAGCGACCCCATGACATACATACGCTCCCCAAAAACCCAATTCCTGCCAGTCGAAACACTGTTGTTGCCTGACTAACCAAATTCTTTGGTACTTTGAAAATCGAGGTTACAAACCAGTCAGCCAATAGCTCAATCCCAAGCAAACCAATCAGTCCGATACCGACATATAGTTGCAAGGTAGTATTCAAAAGGGAATTCTGCGCTACAATGTCATTTCTGGCTCTATCTTCGGCAAGGTATTTTGTGATGGGTAGGTCAAGCCCCATATCCATAAATGTCAAGTAACCAATGACAACTGCGGCAAGACTCTGTATTCCATAAGCCGCTTCACCCAAAAGTAGCAGAAGGAGTGGGGTTGTAAATAGGGCTATCAGCATAGGTATTACATACCCAGCCATGCTAGAGAACATATTAATTGATGATCTTTGGATGCGGCTCATAATCGGTTGATCTGCCATATTGCGTGCTGTATCATTATTATTAATCGATTCCTTTCGGTGGCGTTGCTATCCAAAGATGATAGTATCTCAATAAAGCGGGAAGGCAGGATTAATCCCTGTGACAGTACATTTTATAATGCACTTTTTCTGAAAACACAATCCATTTGTGCAAGTAAAAGCGAGGAGTCCTTCGCATGGTGTAAGTCAAATATATTTACAAGCCGAAATCCAAATTCTTTCAACAATGAAAATATTTCGAACAGAGCTTGGTGCTCAAGCGAGGAATCGCGCATTAATGAAATTTCGATGATGATGGCCTCTACATTGCTACTGATAAAATTGGCGCCCCCTTTTAGAACATTTAACTCATGTCCTTCGACATCAATTTGTAAAATTTCTACTTTCTTTGCAGGGAGTAATTGTGCAATTTCGTCAAGCTTAACTATTTGAACAGTCTCTGTTCCGGTCTCATAGACATGAGGATTCAATCTTTTATGGAAATCAGATTGGCGTTCTAAAGAGTTGGCACCATCAAAAGAGGTGATATTGATCGTCTCAAATCCATTCTTACCATTGTGATCGGATAGTGCCATATTGTAATAATGAACCCTACTACCATACACATTAAGATTGTCTTGTAACTTTTCAAAGGTGCTTTTGACTGGCTCAAAACAAATTACGCTGCTTTTAGGATAGCTATCTAAAGCTGCCTTTGCCACATCCCCCACATTGGCCCCAATATCGAAAACCCACCTAACGTCAATATTCTGAGGACAATTGGTGAAGGGGTGGATTCTCTTGTCATTACCAAAGTCAGGGCGTAGCTTATTCTTTACTTTCTTCAAAATGGGAGGAATAAAGTCATCTATATAGATATTGCTTCCAAGTACTTTCATGGATGTGAATTCCTTTCTCCGTTAATGGTCGAATTCCTGTTCAATGATATTCAGAATATCGTTGACAAAATAGTCTACGGTGAATTTGTCAAAATCCGAGCTGGCTAAAAAGTCACGAGCAGCATCAATATAATTTTGGAAATCTATCTCCGGCATTTCACGTAGAAATCGATTTAATTCAGCGTAACTCCCAAACTTGCGAAAATCAATGAAACTTTCCTTTGGTACGAAATCAGTGATATCAGGGGCCCCAAAGTAAACGGGGATACATCCTGCTAAAAAGCAGTCGAAAATCTTTTCGGTCACATAGCCTGGAAAGGCGCAGTTTTCAAAACAGATAGCAAATTTAAAGTCGCTCATAACCTCCCGTTTACGCTGTAAATCTGCCGGGATTATTCCTCTAAAAACCTTGAGGGCCGCCTGATGGTAATCATGTCCAAAACCTTGAATTGGATGATCCCAACCTATGCCGTACAGATGAAAATCAATACAGTTTGAAAAATAATAGATCGCTTCAATCCGATCCTTATAGATTTCGCGAATCCGCATCCATGGATCAACGGTATAATAATGCAATAAGCGTATTTGCGAAACCATAGACCGCGCAATCTCTTTGAGATTACGCCAGTTTCGATAGATCGCACGCTTGTTACTGTTGACTAAAACCAGATATTTGCGTTTATCCCACAATTTTAAAGGTAGCGGTGTTTTCGTTTCCACCGGGAAAACGACAGGATGGAATACAGTACCAGTGCCGAGAAAACGTTCTTGGGTTCCACGAAACTGGAAGTTATGATGAAACCGACCGGCATAATGCACGATGTCGTGGTAAAATGTCTTTACATTAATCGGAGATTCTAACGATAGACAAATTCCTGGTTGAGCTCCTTCTGATAGGAGTTTATCGGTTAATGTTGTAACCATATCTGTTAGGCACACTGCCTGATCGGGTCGGTTTGACATCGCCAGAAAAACATCGGCAGTTGCTACATCCCATCCTCGCCTTTTTGCTTCACGTGCCAGACGTACGTTAATGGCATGTCCGCAGCCAGTAAATTCATGTACGGGCTCAAAACAATGGTTTTGTCGCACCAAAGGATGTGTTGAATCAAGAATAATAAACCTTTGCTTCATTTTCTCAACCCAATCGCATTGAACAAATCAGTGAACCGATTTTCCATTTTACCCCGATCGGAGCTTTTCTAGAATTTATTTTTAACATGAGTAATTTTCTTTGTTATAATCCGCAACAACAATGAAGGCTTTTTTCATAACACTATTTTTTCTAATATCTCTCTAAATCTGTTTTCATACGTACAGGAACGCACTTTTTTATATCCGTTCTCGCAAATCAATTTGCGCTCACTATCATTATTTAAATAATAGATTATCTGTCTTTTAAGCTCATCTATGTTGCTGAATAGCACTATTTCCTTGCCTGGAATCAAGTAATCTTCAATTTCAAGAGCAAATTGCCCTAATTGAAAACCACCTGACCCGGGTATCTCAAAAGTACGGGCGTTCATCTGTTCGGTCCTTTTTTTACTTTTTATCGATTCTAACTTGAGCGATAATGTCCTCTTTAACGTTTTGTAATATGATCCGTATTTTTTTTTGTTTAAACCCATGACAGATTGAACTATGCTTTTATTCAAATATCGACCCATTCTATAGTCGTAAGGGATACAATCAGATAAATTTAGGTTGATTTTTGACTTTCGGAACACTTCCTTCAATTCTTTATATGGTAGCCTGCCCCTTGGCCAACCTGCTCCAAAGCACTCGATATTAATTCCCTGTTCTTTTAATTCATGAACATACCATTCTCGTGTGACGTTTTTTCCCCCGATAAAACTGACGTCATATTCATAGTCAACGTTATAAACATCTAAATTTTCCACATTCTCAAGCGTTGCCCATTGCGACAAGATAACGTTTTTTATACCAATTTGCATATATTTTTGTATGCTGTATTTATCCGTCGTAACTGAATAGGTCAGTTTTGGAGCGACATGTCTTGAATAATCATCGAAACGCCAGTGATCATCACAGAACCAATTAAGAGTAATAAATTTCTTGCTCAATTGTTCTATGGTATCGGGTGACACTTCATATTTCATCAACATAAATATTATGATATCCGGCTTTACGTTTTCGCTGAAAGCCAAAATATTTTTTTGCAGGCCGAGCATATCATCTGGATAGCCATTTTCTTCCAACCAAAAGGGCACGACTTCATCCGCAACCTTTACGATACTCGGGAAAAGGAAATACTTTTCCCCAGATTCTCCACGGGACTTCTTTCCATAATCATATTTCAAAAATACTGTCTGTATTTTCATTTATCAAGTTTCCCGACTTTAGTAATTAGTTTACAAAGCCGCGGGTTGTTTGAGGGCACTAAGAGACAAGCGATCTATCAGCAATATACTTTCTCAAAGATGAGTAAATATCCCTTTTCGAGTATAAATAACCGGGAATGCCATTCCATAGTTTCCAATATTTGCACAGAATGTCAAATTGCCGTAAGGGTTCATCTGTGTTTGTCAATTCGATATGAAAAACATCCCCGGCGAGCTCTCTAACTGCAATCGGCTCGCTGAAAAAGTTTACAATTTTAATATCAAGTTGTACAGCTTTTTGTATATCGTTCCAAATGTTCGCCAAATCATAGAACTGGTAGATACTGTCTTTATGTGTAAAGTTATAATGGTCTTTCAGCAAATCGTAAATGATGTTTTTTTTCATTCCTACGCCGAAAATGATGGGTAGACGAATGACCATACAATCGAATCGCGTCCTGCAAAATTCTTCAAGATAGTATCGATGTAGCGCATAAGGTGGTAACATATCTTTCGGGATGTCACAGTCTTCATCGGCTCTATTATGATAATTGTATACTTCAACCGTTGAAATCAGAACAAGTTTGTCCGCTTTGACGCGTTTCAAGTGCTCCATCAAGGATTTAATTTCTGCTAAGTCGCCATTTGGATTTTCGTTTACCCCACGCCTGCTCCCTCTTGACCCGGCGCAGATCAGCAAATCAAATTCTTTCTCGCGGATATCTGCAATATTGGTTGAGTTATATTTTTCATCGATCATTGCTCCAGCGCGGAGAATATTTTGTCCGACGAATCCCGTGTACCCGATTAGCGCGGATTTCTTTATTTCTTGTCCCACTTTTTAACCGTATCGATTATTCTTTCAATATCACTTCCCGTTAGATCCCAATGTATAGGCAATAGAATCGTGTCTTCATCGGCTTTTTTCAGGTTCGGCAAATCGTTGTTCATACCGCCAAAAATAGAATATCGGTCGTTTCGGCGGTTATTCATGACAACTTGAATACCATTATCCCACATATATTGAGCAAATTTTTGCCTATCTTTTATATGGATTGGAAATATCTGATAGTTCGGTGTCCGATCAGGATAATAAGTTAACAAACGAACTTTTTTCAATTCGGAAAGCTCTTGCCGATATTGTTCGCCGATCTGCTGTCTCTTTTTTATCGGTTTATCGAAATTATTAAGCGCTGCTATTGCCAAAGCAGCCACAATATCATTCATGTTATATTTAAAACCAGGAATATCTATGGAATCAGGTAATGGATCAAAAAACAGGTTTGATTGTTTATTTTCCCTATCCATACCGTACCAAGTTATTTTTTTCAGGATGTTGTAATAGTCTTCATTATCCGTACAGATAAAGCCGCCGTCGCCGCAAGTGACGATCTTGACCACCTGCAGGGAAAATGTGACAACCGAACCAGTCTCCCCGATATACTTACCCTTATACTTAGAACCTAGTGCATGCGCCGAATCTTCAACAAGAGGCAAGCCATACGAGCGTGCGAGTGCACGAATTTCATCTAAATCAACTGGATTTCCTGCATAGTGAACGATAACAATTGCCTTTGTTTTTTTTGTGATCTTTGCTTCTATTGTTTCCGCCGTTACGTTTAAATCGTCATATCGTAGATCGGCAAATACGGGAGTTGCTCCTTGCTCAAGGATTGACGTATTAGTCGCGATGAACGTATAAGGCGTAGATACTACTTCATCACCCGGCCCTATACCCAGCATGGCATAGCTCGCCCGTAATGCCGCAGTTCCATTATTGACGGCAACAACGTAGCGCGCGCCGAATTTCTTACTAAAATGTTCCCGGACAAGGTTTTCGTACTTTCCAGTATTAAGCCATTTTGAATACAACACTTCGCTGACACGGTCAATTGCTTCATGAGGCATATAAACTCCCCAAGCGCGAATATCACTTGGCATTTCATAATCTTTGGTCATGAGATCCCCTTATGAATTGAATAATATTTTCTTATAATACGATACTGCGTTTTTGATTCCTTCAGAAAATTCTGTAAATCTGAAATCGGGAAATCTTTTTCGGAATTGAGTGTCATCCATTACTTTGATTGGAGCTCCGTCTTGTTTTGAAGTATCTGTCACGATAGCTCCCCGGTAATCCGCCAATGGTTTGATTATATCAATCAATTCCATGATGCTGATACCGTGTTTTTGCCCAATGTTGATTGCATCAAGGAATTGTTCTCCCTCCCTAACTCGAATTGCCGTTTGTAATACAATTCTCGCAAAATCTTTGGCATAGAGCCATTCACGAATCGGTTTTCCGGTTCCCCAGACACTCACCTCTTTTTGGCCGTGATACGTCGCTAAAACAAATTTTCCGACCAGTGCGTTAAGAGCATGAGCCTTGTCTGGATCTCTTGAATCGTACTCGCCGTACATATTTGGAACGTAATAGTTTATCGAAGTAATGCCATATTGTAACTCATAGCACTTTGAGACGGATACAAGAAATCTTCGCGTCATTCCATACGCTAACACTGAATGATGCAATTCACCGTTCCAAAAATCATCTTCCTTATATATGGGTAATGATCCTGGAAATCCGCAATTCGCAATCGGATTGATAATCACTGCCCTTGCGTTCAATTTCTTTACCAATTGATAGAGATTTAAAATTATTCTTGTATTTGTATCAATGACTTCAGCCGCTTTATCGGTGACATAATTCAAACTCCCTACATTTGCTGCGCAATTGACGATAAAATCGGTGTTTTTAATTACGTCGGTGTAGCTACCAGTTCCATCCAATGAAACTAAGTCAAATCCGGATGTTTTCGATAGTCCTTGAACAAAGGCCGCATGACGTATTTCTTCGACAACATTGCGACCGACGAACCCAGTATCTCCTATTACAGTAATTTTCATGATTTATCTGTCCTTTTCGCTATAATCGTATTTTTTTAAAAGATACATTCTTTCTCCTATATGCAAAACGATAAAAATATACAAAGTACACTCCTCTTCCAACAAAAGGTCCAAACCCTAAAAAGATGCAGACTTGAAGAAACGCCCCGATTGTCAGATTGACAAATATTAATGGATTTTTAAGTGCCACTAAAAAACTCTGCCAATGTAATCCATTCCTTAAGCGTTCCCGAGCTTCTGTAACTTTTCCATCTATCAATAAATTCAATGAACATAGGACCTCATCATTAGCTCGAAATAATTCATATTGTGCAATAGATTTCGGCAGAACCATGGACTTAATTCTAGGCTGATTCAAATAATGATCAAGCATATTGAAAACATCTGCTGATATGGTGCGTCTTCTATTGTATTGGCTTCCAAACTGTCTTTGGCAAACGCGGTATTTCAACAGAGGTTGGTTAATAATTGCAATTTCATAACCTTGATTTGCTATTCGTAACCACATCTCTAAATCCGCAGAAGTAAAGAATTGACGCTCGTCAAAACCACCCACTTGCTCAACCACAGACCGACGAAGCATTGCACTAGGCGTCGGGAAAATATTGGTGTGAGCTAGCACAACATTCAATAATGTCGAAAAATTAAATGTCGGATGATTGGATAATTCATCGGGTAACTCAAAATCTAATCCTAATCGGATCGGACAACTATCCTCGCCGATCATTTGCATCCGAGTGAACACAACACCCACCTGTGGATGCGCCTGCATAACCTTGACTTGTTGGCGCACAATAGATGAATCATATAGATCATCTGAATGAAATAGACACAAATACTCCCCTCGCCCCTGAGACAACACATAATTCCAATTCGCAAATCCTCCAATATAATTTGGCATATTCTCTGCCCAAGAAGGACGTCCCTCATCATGCCAACAATATCGTACACCACATTCGGCATATTTTTGGATAACCTCTTTTGTATTGTCAGTGGACTGATTGTCGGAAACGACAATGTCAAGTCGAGGATAATCCTGTGCCAAAATGGAATCTAACGTTTCACCCAAAGTGACTTCAGAATTGTATGCAGGAATACAAATGCTTACTAATGGTAATTCTGACGGATTCAATAATTGGGAATCATTTGGCAATTCATTTCGCCTTTCATAACTTGACAAATTGGCCATGAATTCTATGTCCCTTCCATTTCTAAAGGCTTGGCAAATGGTTCCATTTCTGTCATGGGATGACCAAATGCAATTTTGGGATAAGCATTTGCGGATATATCAATATTAACCTGAAGCAAAAAAGGTTCTCGAGGATTCTTCCACATTCTATCAAGACCATCATGGAGCGAATTACTATCTGTAACTGTACAACTATTAATTTTATATGCATTTGCCACTTCTTGAAAATCCGGTGCCGAATATCCCCATTGAGTGGCTACATAACGTTTTTTGAAATAATTCTGCCCACATTTGATGATTACCAACATCAACAATAAAAGCAGATGCTGCTTTTGACTTATGACTCAGTTCGTGCATAAAAACATTTGGATTAATACCTGGAGATTTATAATGCCATTCCACTTTATTTTCCATAAAGCTTACGACTTTACCTTTTGTCGTTTTTGCAATAATGACAGTTGGTTTATTTTTAACAAGCACAGCATCCTTAAAACACCTATTGAGCGCATCATGATTATGCCCGGAAACTTCTATTACATGCCAACCGAATGATTTTAATTTTTCATTCAATGGTTGAATACTTAATGTTTTATCAACAGATGTTAGACTTTGAAGATTGTTGTAATCGATAATAGCAATAAGGTTATCAAGTTGATGGTGGGCCGCAAACATTAATGCTTCCCAATTGCTTCCTTCCTGCATTTCACCATCACCCTTAATTATGATTGGCCCACCATTCTGTTATTCTTTAATGAAATTACCTAAAGCGAAATGTATGATACTTCAGACATCGCCGGACACTTTAGTCTAAATTTTAAAGTGAAAAAAGGAGGCAATGATGCACACTTACTACTTGAATCCAGGATATTTTAAAGAGCCAATATGATCATTATTTTCACGGAATTTCAACAAACTAGGTAGTTTTCAGACATTTCGTTGGGCAAAAAGAAAAAGTTTGTCTCGACAGTCTTTTCATCCATAAACCAAAATTTGGTTAGCTCCCCTTTAGTAATTGTATAGCATCCGTAATTAAGGTCACTGAAAAACTCTATGACGTCATTAGGGTGATAATCAAATGCCTTCGACCATTTCCTGAGTAGTTCGGATAACACAATTGGCCTTTGCTCTCGAAGTGTGTTCACAGCGCCTTTAAATACCAGAAACTCAGCCCCTTCAACATCACATTTGATAAAATCAATGTTTAAACCGTTTTCGTGAACGAAATCATCCAAGCGACGTACATGAGCCTTAATTAGCGTAACAGAATCTCTCTGCGAAAGATCTCTCATCGAGGCATTGCCTGATCCTTCAGGATAAAAGAAAAACTCTATATCTTGATCCCTATCGGACAAGCCATGAGACACGACATGAACATTTGAGCTGCTATTGAGATCTATGTTCCGTTCAAGATAATGCCTAGTATCTGGGATGGGCTCAAAGGCATGGATCCTGGACTTTGGGTACTTTTTCGATAAGTGACAAGAGTACCATCCAAAGTTGGCCCCAACATCCAGAATGGTTTGGGGATTAGTTAGCAATGAGAAAGCCATTTCCATCTCTGGTTTCTCAAAATCATTGAAATTAAGTATCTCTATTGGAGTCACCCGATAATCCTTGGAACTACAAATAAATTTTAACCCACTCTCTTTCATCTTCATGACTACTGCGCCCACTTCTATTTCAATACTCTCAATATCAGTGTTCTTCAGCAGATTAGAATAGCTAAATAAGATTTTATGAAACTCATGCATCTTTTCAATGTATGTCGCTTTATCAATGTATCCGTTGAGAAACTTCTCTTGAAGCGCTAAGGGAGAATCTGTATTATCAGTCATTCATAACTCCGAACGGTCTTAGTGAACCCCTCTTCGAGACTCACCTCTGGCTCCCAGCCAAGGCTGTTGATCTTTTCAATCTTTGGACAATTTCTTAATATGGGACTCTCCATATAATCAGAACTATTGTCTCTTTCCTGTTGCACGACCTTCAGGCTTCTTTCAGGGAATAGACCAACAAGTAAATTAGCCAAATCTAAGATTTTTATCTCGGCCTTGGGATTGCCTACATTATATGCCTCTCCACTCTGTCCCTTAAGCAAAACTGTTAATACTCCTGCCATGGCATCAGAAATATAACAGAATGGGCGAACGGCAGCTCCATCGCTCAACATTTGAATATCTTCGTTACGGACAATACATCTAACAAAATCAGCAAAAACTCGTCCGTCCTCCAAGTTCATCCCAGGTCCATAGGTATGGAAAAGCCTAACTACCTTAACCGGCACCCCATACTGATGATAGTAACTAACACACAAGTTTTCGCCCATTTTCTTGCTTTCTGCGTAACAAGATCTTAACTCCATGGGGTTAAGATACCCAAAATCTTGTTCACCCAATGGGATCTTAGTAGGATCCGGAACCCCATAAACCTCACCACTGCTAAAAAACACCATCCCTTTTATGGGGTTCTTACGAGCTAGATCAAGCAAACTATTTGTACCAACTATATTGGGCAAGGCTGTTCCCACAGGGTCTTTGGAATAATACTTAGGACTCGCCTGACTTGCAGCGTGAATAATATAGTCAATATTCTCGTCAAGTTTTAGAGGCATAGAGAGATCATGCTCAAACAACCTCAAACATCCATTGTCCCAAAGTGGAGCCAATCTTCTTTTAGCCCTTTCGAGATTACGGACAACTCCAATAACTGAAAGTCCCAAGTCGTGTTTCTTATTAGCATAATCGAGACTTGCACATAGAAAACTAGACAAGAAGCCTCCAGCCCCCGTTAAGAGGACCGTGGTTTCTCCCTTTAGGTCATTAAGATTGGGAATATCGCGTATGACGCGCTCAAAATCTTGTACCATTACCACTTTGCCCAACCTATCGCTTTCCAACTTCATTCAAAAGCCGTTTTGCACCATCAATAAAGATGTTAAGATCCGACCCATACTGGATCATCGAAACACCCTTAGATTTCCAAAATTTTATACCGTCCAGTGTGTCAGTGAAGGTTGCCAACTCAATATTTTTCTCTTGACACTTTTCAACTATCTCCACCATTTTAGTAACGACCTTCTCGTGCCAAATATCTCCAGGCACTTTCATACTTTGAGAAAGGTCATAGGGCCCTACAAAAAGATAGGACATTCCACCCACCTCAAGAATCTCATCTATATTGGCAATACCCTCCAAACCTTCAATCTGAAACAACAGACGACACTTTTCATTAGCTTCCTGAATATAACTATCTATACTTTTGGCTGAAAATTCAGCACCTCGCACAAATCGACACAGCCCTCTTTTACCAATAGGAGAAAAGTGAGCATGATCTTTTGCATATTGAGCATCAGAAGCTGTCTGCACAAAAGGTACCTGAACGTACTCTACCCCCAAGTCCAATGCCCACTTAAAGTAAACCTCATCATTTTTAGGAATTCGGACAACAAGACGATGTTTGTGCACCTCGGCCGCAAGCTGAAGAGCATAAACATCTTTAGGGCCAACTATTGTGTGCTCCATATCCACAACAGAAAAGTCAAATCCCGCTAAGGCACTTGCCTCAATCATCTCGGGGTGGGGGCACTTTATAAAGGGGCCAAGCAATGTCTGAATTTTTGAATCAATCATATTCATTCATCTAATAAAGGGATTATCATATTCTTTTTTAGTTCTTCTCGAGGAAGAAATGGAAACAAGTCTTCTAGGGGGGGCGAATAAACCGAACCATCCGAACGTACCTTAACAGCCATTTTCGGAATCAAGGGTTGATCCGGGTTCATTTTCACATCACACAAAAAGGGTCCCTCACTATTAAGGCCCTTTTCAATTATCGCATCGATATCTCGTGCGTCATCGAGCACAGTCGTATTTGTTATTCCAAAGGCCTGAAAGATTTTAGAAAGATTTGGAAAGGTAACTCCTGTTGCAGGACTACTGGCAGACAGACGACCGTTGAATAACGCCCGCTCGGTGTTCTTGATCGTCAAATAACTGTTGTTATTTAGAATAAAGAATTTAATAGGCAGATTATTATGAATAACTGTTTGTAGCTCCTGAATATTCATCATAAGCGACCCTTCGGTTCCAATAAAGACTGTGGGTTTCTTGTTCTGCCCCAAACAGGCCCCTATAGCTCCAGGTAGTCCATAACCCATTTCACCAAGCCCAGTCGAGGTAATCATTCTCTGTCCCACCTTAAGCTTAATGGCCGCATGGGTACAGGTGAGACTTGTCCCCATATCTGTTACTATCAGTGCATCATCTGGTAAATGCTCTGATAGTCGATCAATGAAGTAATAAGAATTCACTTCTCCTTTAGGGGTATCTGAGTATTCTTTAAGACAAACCGGGTAGTCTTTTTTCCATTTCTGACATCTTTGTCGCCAGCCCGTTTTATCATGCCATGGAATTGACGGTGAGGCTAAAGCTTGATTTATGGCCTTCAAAAAATCTCCTACATCAGCCTCAACACTGACATCAATCTCAGTTTTAAACTTCTCAAGCTCTGCCCCGTCGATTTCAACCACGACCTTTTTAGCAACCCTAGCAAACTCGCTATCATTATACCCTCTTTGTGGTAATGCTAAGCGTGTACCCAGACTAACTAATAAATCACAGTTCTGCAAAGCAAAATTTGCCCCTCGTTGCCCGTAAACACCAGCTCGTCCTACATAAAGAGGATCATCCTCGCTAAGATAATCAATTGCTTTCCAGGCTAGAAGCGTTGGGATCTCGAGTTTTCTAAGAACTTTGTGAAATGTCTCAAGCTCACCGGATAAACGAATTCCATGCCCAGCCCATAGAAGCGGTCTCTCGGATTCATCAATCAGCTTGATTACCTTATCGATGGTGGCTTGATGAATTTCCTTCTTTTCAGACTTAGTTTTAAAATGGACCATTTCTTCGATATCCACTTCCAATGATTGGATATCTTGAGGTATTTCAATCCAAACGGGACCAGGGCGACTGTGCTGAGCCATATAGAGACATTTTTCGAGTTCATAGGCTACTTTTGTGGGGTCCATAAGTCTTACGGAGTAGTTACAAATCGACTCCACCATTTCTGCCACACATAGTCCCTGAACACCTTTCCCACGTAATTTTGAAGGGGGCTCGAAGTATTCGGCCTTTTCTTGCCCCGCTACCATTAAAAATGGAATCGAATCTAGGTAGGCATTTGCAATTCCAGTGATAGCGTTTGTACTACCCGGCCCAGCCGTCACGGTCATCACACCAATTTTTTTTTCCAGATTGGACATGGTTTGAGTTAGAGCAGCCATTACTCCAGCCTGTTCGTGATGAACACAGATATATTCTAGATCAGGATGCGTATGAATAGCATCGGTAATGCGAATATTACCAGCACCGGACAAGACATAGATGGGGGTGCTTGCATGCTGGGCCAAAAAATCAGCTACATATTCACAAACTTTTTTTTTCATGATGGTTTATTCATGAGGTCAGCCATTTTTTCGAGCCGAGGAATATCCCGATCAGCATCTAAGTGTTGCCACAAACCATTATGCTTATATGCTGTCAACTGTCCGTCCCTTGCTATTTTTTCCAGAATTTCATTCTCTAAAACAGAATCTTCAAGTTTTTCATTGAAAATCTCTTTTTTAAAAAAATAAAAGCCACCATTTATCCAGTCATTGACAATTACTGGACGATCAGCAAATCCTCGAATGTTATCTTCTCCCATCCTCATTCCAAGAATTCTAAAGCGAGTGGGAAGTTTTGCTGCTAATAAATTGGCTGTGGTTCCCTTTTTTTCGTGCTCTTTTAGCAATATCTCCAAGTTCACATCACAAAGTGTATCACTATAAGATACACCAAGAACATTAAACCCATCAATAAGATATCTACACTTGTTTATTCTATCTCCGGTAGAAGCATTTTCCCCTGAATCAACAATACTGATTTCCACAGATGGATTTTCATTTTGATAACTTTTGGACTTTCCCCGAAATTTTTCCACATCAATTCCACAACTTAAAATAAATTTGTAAAATCCAAACCTTACATATTGATCAAGAACATGCTCAAATAAGGTTTTACCCCCAATTTGGACCAACCCTTTAGGTATTGTTACATTTGAATTAAGTAACCGAATACCTTTTCCGCCACACAACATAATGATGGGAACATTTTGATTTATAGTTGACATAGGTGCTCTTGATTTAGCATCTCTCTTAATTCATCAGCTGCAGTCGCTGCCCCTACAATAAAATTAATGTTTGTTGATCCTTCAATAAATTGACAATACACCCTGGCCCCTGCATTTTTAGCAATTGCCAACCCCCCTGCCACATCCCAGATATGACATCCTAGTCCATAGGTTACTTGGATTTTATTTTCAGCTGTTAAACAAATCTGAACTGCAGCTGATCCCATTCGAATTACTCCACGAGTTGAATCATTTAAATGACCAAAAAACTGATACTGTCTATTTCTTGTTTCCACATTTTTCTCAACGCTTGAGAAGCAGACTGCCACTAGTGAATTTCTTAAGGAAGCATTTTTAGATCGTAATTGCTTCCCATTAACAAAAGATTTGTTTTTTGACGCAGTAAAATATAAATCCTTAGTGTTTGGGATGGCCACTGATCCAGAATAAAACTCAATCAAGTTCTTATCTTTAATATTTATTAGTCCTACCGAAATTCCGAAAGAGGTCAGGCCATTAACAAAATTGACTGTTCCATCAATGGGATCGATTGCCCAAAATACAGTATTTCTAGGCAAAACATCTCCTGTAAATGTTTCTTCTGCAATAAGCTTATAAGAACTTACACCAAGAACTGACCTTAGATTTTTTTCAATATTATGATCATATTCCGTAACAAGATCCCGATTAGTCTCTTTTGTTTTAATGTTGAGAGTATGCAGTTTGGATTTTAAAATGCTAAGGGAAGAGCTGACTGCTCTTAATGCATATGATGATTCTTGTTTCCTATTCATGCTTTTCTAATTTGAGAAATTTCTTCAATTTTTTTAATAAGCATTGAAAAGCGTGAACTTAGAATCATTTCCAAGGCTTCACCTTTTCTTAATTTTAAAATATGAGTGAGAATATAATTGTAATCCAAACTTTCTCGGATAAATTTAATATGCTTATCCGTATCTTGTTTTTCATTATAAAAGATTGCGGCGGATATTCCAATTAGAATATCCTCGGGGATAAATCCATGCGCTAAACAAATATTTGCAGCGCCCATTAAACGACCATTGATTTCCAATTTTCTCAATGGTTCTCTCGCTACTCTTGAAATCGGATCAAATAGGAGTTTATTCCTAAAACGTAATAATTCTTTTTCTGCATACCAATCCAAAAAGGTATGAGATATCTTCCATTCGAGCTTTAAAGCATTCAACATTGATCTCATTGTTCCATCAACAATTTTATCAATCTCTGGGTATTCCATCGCTTCATGCAGATATTTAGCGCCAACTAAAGCACCTAAATAGGCAGCAACACAATGTGCAGTATTATGAATGTAAAGCTTAGCTGTCCATTGCTTATAAAGAAGTTCATGTTCATTAATAAACGTGATATTACCACTTAAATTGTTTTTTACAGCTTCATCAACAAAAAGTTCTCCATCTTCTGTCACAACAGCAAGCGGGTCATTGTCTAAAAGATGGCTAGGGGCCGTGCTAGAAGTGATAACGTCAGGAACTGCAAAATAAACATTATCTTGTCCAAGAATATTTTTTACTCTACTTACAGTGGTATGATCATTCTCACATAATATTATTGGGCAATTTGTGCCTTTTAATAATCTTGTAGCTTCATCACAATTTCTAGGCCCAACATTAACGAAAACTGTACATATGTCAGGGTATACTTTAAGATTTATATCCCCAGGCTTAAAGGCCTTTTCTAATAAAAATCTTTTTTTCTCAAGTTTATTATTCTTTATCCGAAAGGAATTGTATGACAAACTTTTGTTCATCATTTCAACGATCTTTGGATTTGAATCGATAAACAAAAGTTTATATTTATCAGAAATCATCCATGGTAAATATCCCCGACCAATAGCCCCAGCACCAATTATTAATATCCTATTCATAATAATGTGTTTAGATTAATTTATAAAACTGAAACGTTCCATTGAATCTTCGTTCATACCTACTAAATATCCATTATCCAAGGGTAGCATGAGTCGTCCATTATATACATTAGATGGAGAATTAAAATATTTCGAGCAAAAGCCAACCTGTTCTATAATTGCACTTTTTGAATTTGGATTACATGATAAATAATTCCAAGCTGCAAGGTGAGGAACTAGTTCATCTAAACCACTTCCACCAGCGTGCGGGCAAATAGGTAAATCAAATTTTTTTGCAATAAGCATAATTAATATATTTTCAATAGGACCAGCAACACGACATGCATCAATTTGAAATCTATTTAATGCTCCACTTGATATAAATTGGCTTGCAACCCCACTGTTGGGACAGTTTTCACCTGAAACTATATCTATGTTGAATTTATTGGCTTCATCTTTAGCAATTTTATGTAAATCAATCATATAAGGTGGGAAAGGTTCTTCTATCCATTCAATTTTATAATTAGAAAGCATATCTAAATACTTTAGAAAAGTTTTTATTCCCCACATTTGATTTGCATCTACGTATAACTTAATATCCTCAGAATATTTTTTTATATGTGCAATTTTTTCTTCATCTTCTTTAATATCAAGCCCAATTTTTATTTTAAAATCATTAAATCCTCTGTCCTCACGTACAGATAATATTTGTTCTAATAAGTCAAATTTATTTTTACCAATCCATGTAGTGAAGTAAGCATTCATACCATTTGATTTTAATTTTTTAATGTTTTTATCTATTTGTATTTGACTTTTTAAAAGAACCGATCTTATTTCATCTTCAGATATTATATGCTCAACGTTTTCAATATCAATTAATGAGATCAAAGATTCCGGATCTAGCCTAACCAGCAATTCCCACAAAGGTTTTTTCTCAAGTTTTGCCCACAAATCAAAATAAGCATTAAGGATCGCACCAGCCGCCATGTAATGAGGTCCACAATGTGGTCCCAACCATCTAGATTGAAAAGGATTGGTTAAAGATTTAGATATTATTTTATAATTCTTGAGAATATAGCCAAATGATTTACCAACAATTATATCTTTTATTTCATTTATTGCCGCACAAATAAAATCATTTCCCCTTCCCAAGGAAAAACTAATTCCATGACCTTCAAGTGGGATCCCATTTACCGTTCCATTAGTATTTATGATAATATAAGGGTTTGAATAATCTGTGTGATTATTCATTGCATCTGACCCATCACCAAATTTCTGCTGTATAAACCGAATGTCTTTTACGTCAATAGATTCAACAATAACATCATTGTAGTCAGAGAATTTCATTTTTATATTACCCGCATTATTTTTCTTAACTCGCTAGTAACATATTTTTTCCTAGAGTTATCCATGTTTGGTTGGACACCAATCCAAAATACATCATTCATAACAGAATCCGTGTTATCCAGATTGCCAAACACCCTCGCAGGAACGTTATGATAAAATGGTTGTTTGGTAAGATTTCCTCCAAATAGCAACCTTGTCCCGATATTTCTGCTATTCAGTCTCTGGACTATTTCAGTCTTGCTAATAGGTGATTTTTTCTTCACCCTGATGGGAAAACCAAACCATGAAGGATCGGAGTTTTTTGCAGGTTCCGGTAGAATTAAAAATTCGTTCAAAGGCTCCAAATTTTCATAAAGAAATTGAAAATTATTTTTTCGCTGCTGGATGAATTTATTAAGTTTTTTTAGCTGCGCTAGACCGATAGCTGCTTGCATATCAGTAAGCTTTAAATTATATCCGATGTGAGAATAGATGTATTTATGATCATATCCGTGTGGCAATTCCCCCTTTTGCCAATCAAATCGTTTTCCACAAGTATTATCAACACCAGGTGCGCACCAACAATCCCGACCCCAATCTCTAAAAGATTCGATAATTTTTTTTAGCTTAGGGCTGTTCGTTAAGACGCTTCCTCCCTCTCCCATGGTGATATGATGAGCGGGATAAAAGCTTGTTGTTGCAATATTTCCAAAAGTTCCAACCATTTTACCTTTATATGTGGAGCCTACAGCATCACAACAATCCTCAATAAACCATAAATTATGTTTTTTTACGAATGCAGTTACCTTTTCAAGATTGAAGGGGTTCCCCAAAGTATGAGCAAGCATCACTGCTTTTACTCTTGGTGACCAGGCTTTTTCCATCTGATCCACATCAATACCATAATCATCCAAATTCACATCTACAAAGACAGGAACCAATCCATTCTGAATAATGGGATTAATTGTTGTGGGAAAACCGGCAGCTACAGTAATGACCTCATCACCGGGTACAAGCCGTCGGTCGCCAAGTTGGGGTGATGTAAGTGCCGATATGGCAAGCAAGTTCGCGGAAGAACCAGAATTAGTAAGGATACAAAAGCGTTGCTGCATGAACTTGGCAAATTTCTTCTCAAACTGTTCCGCAAACCGTCCGGTGGTGAACCAACCATCCAAGCAGGCATCTACGGCAAACTGAATTTCTTCACGGCCGATGAGCTTCCCCGAGACCGGCACATGGTTCTCACCGGGGATAAACTCACGTTCAGATTCAAAAATATTATTAGCATATTCGCCAGTGAGTTCCAGGATTCTTTTTCTTAATTCTTTGGGTTCAGACATGAACTGGGCTACTTTCAAATTCATCAATTTGTCCCAGCGTAACCGCTTTCATTTCCGATTTTCTGTCATAGTATTCCTTGTACCATAGAATTGTGTCACTAATAACCTTTTTATACTTTGTTCGGGGTTTCCAACCGAGAAAAGTCCTAGCCTTATCACTGTTCAATTGAAGTAATCCTGCTTCATGTGTATGTTTATCTGGTAACGTTTCCCATTTTGCATCTTCTCCCCATTGGGATGCCGCTAGATTCACAGTTTCCTGAACAGTTATTATACTACTCTGGTGCGGTCCAAAATTCCAAGCTCTTGAAAATTTAGCTGGTTCTTCCCAGAGCGCTTCAGCAAGTAAAAGATAGCCGGACAAAGGTTCTAAAACATGCTGCCATGGTCGAGTGGCATTTGGGTAGCGGATCATAAGTTTTTCATTTTTAGACCAGGCTTTGGCTGCATCGGGGATGAGCCTATCTGCCGACCAGTCACCACCGCCAATCACATTGCCTGCTCTTGCAGTAGATAAACCGATATTTTTGTTTTTGAAGAAAGAACGATAGTAGGCAGAAGCAACATGCTCTACGCAAGCCTTGCTACTGCTATAGGGATCATACCCTCCAAGGGGATCAGTTTCCACATAGGCATAATCCTGTTCAATGTTTTCATAACATTTATCTGTTGTAATGACCACAATGGTTTTTATCGATTTACAGTTTCTGGCTGTTTCCAGGATATTTACAGAACCCATAATGTTTGTATTATAAGTTATTACCGGTTCAGCATATGATTCCCTAACGAGAGGTTGTGCAGCCAAGTGAAAAAGAATTTCGGGTTCAGCTTTTTTAATAATTCCTAAGCAAGTATCATAATCAGATATATCTCCACGTCCATCATTAACTAATTTGTCGATATTCAAAATTGAAAACATATTAGGATTTGACACAGGGTCATTTAAAGAAAATCCACTAACTTTTGCACCCAGTTTATTTAACCATAAACATAGCCAAGAACCCTTAAAACCAGTATGACCGGTTATGAGCACTCTTTTGCCTTGCCAAAAACTTGGATTTATTTCCATACTTTCCACTTTGCATTATTGTTTTCCCACATTTTTTCAAGATAGATTTTATCTCTTAAAGTATCCATAGCTGACCAGAAACCAGTATGCTTATAAACGGCTAGTTGATTTTCAATAGCCAATTTTTTAAGAGGGTCTCTTTCCAAAATTGTTTGGTCGCCATCAATGAGCGTAAGTATCTCTGGCTCACATACAAAAAAACCGCCACTTATCCATTGATTGTCACCTTTAGGCTTTTCATGGAAACTTTTTACTCTTGCTCCCGAAATATCGAGAGATCCAAAACGGCCAGCTGGTTGAACTGCCGTTACCGTTGTAAGGCATTTTTGTGATTTATGAAATTCCAATAAATTTTCTATGTTTATATCAGAAACACCATCACCGTAGGTTAAACAAAATGGACCATCAATATATCTCTCAACTCTTTTCAGTCTTCCACCCGTCATAGTCTCCAGGCCAGTATCTACCAATGTTACTTTCCATGGTTCAGCTTTTTTATGATGAACGGTCATTTTATTGTCTTGCATATCAATTGTCACGTCTGTCATGTGCAGGAAGTAATTGGCAAAATACTCTTTAATTACATAGCCTTTATAACCGCAACAAATAATATAATCCGTAATCCCATAGTGCCCGTAAATCTTCATTATATGCCAAATGATAGGTTTCCCGCCAATTTCAATCATTGGTTTTGGTTTTAGGTGGGATTCTTCGCTAATACGTGTTCCAAAGCCACCTGCGAGAATTACTGCTTTCATAATATCTCCCAATAATTAACTATAAGGGCCTTTGATAAACCTATCATTTTTTCATTCTCTTAATTTTAATCAGTTTTTTCAATGCACTCGTCAATTTAACTGTTCGATTTATTAAATTCTGTCAAATTTAGTGCAATTATTTATGATTAATCTCTCAATTTTGAGTGGTATTGTCTGTTTTCCATATCAGAACACACTTATCCCATACCGCCTATTGGAATCTTTTCCAATAAATAATCTGCTCGAAAGAGATTATATACGATGCAGTTCATGGTAAAATCAAATTCGTTCCGCGCATGTGTCTTTGCTCTTGCAATCTTATAACCAAGCTTTTCCTTAATATACGAAAATGGATGCTCAACAGCTGCCCTTACTCTCGATTTCTGCTTATTACGTTTCTTCTGATTGTCCCCAATCCATGTCTTCCGTATACTGACTGTGTCCATCTGTCACCATTAATACTATGTTCTTTTTCTACTCATCGGATGTCAATTCGTATTTACACGTATGCATCTTATACCACTCCACTGTTTTCCTCAACCCTTCCTCAAACGGCTTCTTCGTCTTAAAACCGAATTCCTTTTCTGCCTTTGAGGTGTCCAGCATCCTCCTTGGCTGCCCGTTCGGCTTTGTGGTATCCCAGACTACTTTTCCCTTAAAATCTGTTAACTTAACAATGAGATTAACCAAATCCTTGATTTTAATCTCGAATCCTGCGCCAATGTTTACCGGCTCACTTTTGTTATATTTTTCTGCAGCTAGTAAAATGCCTTCGGCTGCATCTTCTGCATAAATAAATTCCCGAGAAGGTTTACCAGTACCCCACACTATTATTTCATCTTTCCTATCATTAATTGCATCAATACATTTTTTTATTAAAGCAGGGATAACATGTGACGATTTAGGGTTAAAATTATCCCGTGGCCCATACAAGTTTACCGGTAGAAGAAAAATTGAATTAAAATCATACTGATCTCGATAAGCTTGAGATTGAACTAACATCATTTTCTTGGCTAACCCATATGGGGCATTTGTTTCTTCCGGATAGCCATCCCAAAGACTCTCCTCCTTGAAAGGAACTGGAGTAAACTTAGGATAAGCACAGATAGTACCAATTGCTACAAACTTTTCAATTTTGTTCAAATATGCCTCATGCATTAGTTGAATTCCCATGATTGCATTCTCATAAAAGAATTTTCCGGAGTTCTCTCTATTTGCTCCAATACCTCCAACGACAGCGGCTAGATGAATAACAATGTCCGGTTTTTGTTCATTGTACATGCGTTTTATATTTGGTAAGCTGATAAGATCAAACTCTGGTAGATCAGCAACGGAAACATTTCTGCAGCCACAATTTTTCAACTTTTCTAATATATAATATCCCAGAAAGCCATTTCCGCCGGTTACGGTAACTCTTTTATTTTCCCAAAAGCTCATTATCAATATCCTCTCTTTTGTACTTTTTCCCAGTCAGCATGAATCATCGTTTTTACCAAATCTTCAAAACTGGTTTTATGCTCCCATCCCAGTCTTTCCTTCGCCTTGGTTGCGTCACCTAATAGCTGTTCCACCTCGGTGGGGCGGTAATACTTTTTATCAACATCAATAATTGTTTTCCCAGTTTTGGAATCCACACCTATTTCATCTTCCTCCCTTCCCTGCCATTCAATAATAATATCTAACTCCTTGAAGGCCAACTCAGCGAATTCCCTAATAGTATGATTAGCGCCCGTTGCTAATACGAAATCATCCGGATTATCCTGCTGGAGCATGCGCCACATGCCCTCAACATATTCCGGTGCATATCCCCAATCTCGCTTTGCATTTAAATTGCCAAGTTCTAATTTATCCTGGGTGCCATATTTTATTCTTGCGGCTGCTTGAGTAATTTTCCGCGTTACAAACGTCCCTCCCCGCCTGGGAGATTCGTGATTAAACAGGATGCCATTACAGGCGAAAAGATTGTATGCCTCACGATAATTTTTAATAATCCAAAATCCATAAAGTTTGGCTACTCCATAAGGGCTACGGGGGTAAAATGGGGTCATCTCATTTTGAGGCGTTTCCACCACTTTACCATATAATTCGCTGGTGGAAGCCTGATAAAATTTTGTTTGTAAAACGGTTTCTTTGATGGCGTCCAAAAACCGTAAAGTGCCTATCCCATCGACTTCGGCTGTGTATTCCGGTATTTCAAAGGATACTTTTACATGGCTCTGAGCACCAAGATTATATATCTCATCTGGTTGTATTTTCTCCAATAATCGATTAAGATTGCTGGAATCGGTCAGATCGCCGTAATGCAAGAATAGTCTTTTATTTATTATTTTAGAGTCATTGTGTAAATGATCAATCCTACCAGTATTGAAGGAACTGCTGCGCCGAATCATGCCGTGAACCTCATAACCTTTTTCCAAGAGGAGTTCTGCTAAGTATGAACCATCCTGGCCGGTAATACCGGTGATCAGTGCTTTTTTTATAGTTTTATTCATGCTTTAATCACTTTTTTCATATTTCAAAACTTTCCCCTTGTGTCAATAATTAACTTGGTTTCTTTTTCAATCAATTTATAGAGTTTTTTGGTTTACTGAAGTGATTCGCCAGTAAACAGTTAACCGCGAGAAGTGATTTGTAAAGTGTGACACGTACCCTATGTAATATTTGATTACACATTAGTTTATATAATTCCTCAATCTATTTTTGATATATCTTTTTCCATAGATTGTTTTTTACCCTGTGGAATAAAATCAATAATTTTAACGCAAAACATTATTCCACGGGGTGAATATTTTTCTCTGTGAGTTGCATCTTGCTGATTTAAGCATCCTTCAAAATATACTAATGTCAGAGGTCTCCGATGTTTTGTTGATTTAACTTGACTGGCTATTATGGTCATTTATTCTTTTTTTTAAATTATTCGTATAATCTGTATAAAAATAATTATCAAATGTGCTTTGTAAAACATTCACGTAGAAAAACATATTATTACACAGGGTGAAAATTGTTTAGATATAACCCAGTTTTGTAATCTTCGAATAAATTTCATCCACTAATTCTTCTGGCGGTGTTCCGCTGGAATTGATCACAATCTCAGCGTTTTCAGGCGCCTCGTAAGGATCCGAAATACCGGTAAACTCTTTTATAACACCTTCCCGTGCCAAAGCATACAAACCCTTTACATCTCTTTCTTCGCATTTTTCAAGGGGAGTATTCACATAGATTTCGATATATCCGCCTAATCTGGAAATAAGTTCGCGATTGAAACGCCTATCAGCTGTATAAGGGGCAATCGGTGCACAAAGTGCTATGCCGCCATTTTTAGTGATTTCACTGGCTACAAAACCAATTCTCTGTACATTCAAAGATCTGTGGTTTTTAGAAAAACCCAGCTCGCTTGAAAGATGTGTGCGAACAATATCCCCGTCCAACAAGGCAATCGGACGGCTTCCTTCCTCAAGAAGTTTGACTAAAAGCCCGTTTGCCAAAGTTGATTTCCCCGAACCGGATAATCCCGTAAAAAAAATCGTCAATCCACGTTTTGTCAACGGCGGCCTGGATCTTTCCAATTCTTGCGCTACTTCTTTGTAGGAAAACCATTCGGGGATTCCTTTTCCTTCATCAAGCAGCTGCCGAAGTTCCGTTCCGGAAATGGTTTGAAATTCTGTTCCTTTTTCCACTTCATCAATGCCTTCGTAGCGATCTTTCGAAGGCAAATACACCATGAATTTGAACGGAACCATCTCAATTCCGATCTCTGCTTTGTGCTTTTTAAGCAACTCCTGTGCATCATATGGCCCATAAAATGGGCTACCGTTTTTATCATTTCCCGGTCCGGCATGATCACGCCCCACTATGAGGTGAGTACAACCATAATTTTTACGAATGAGCGCATGCCATAGCGCCTCCCTGGGCCCTCCCATTCTCATAGCCAAGGGGAGCAAACTCATCATAGCTGATTTTTCAGGGTATTTTTTCAGAACATGCTGGTAGCAACGGACCCGGGTATAATGATCTACATCGCCCGGTTTTGTCATCCCTACAACTGGATGGATTAATAGTTTCGCATTTAGTTCTTCAGATGCTCGCATGGTCATTTCCACATGGGCCCGGTGAAGGGGATTTCGGGTTTGGAAGGCCACAATTTTCTTCCACCCTTTTTTAGTAAAAATCGTTTTTAGTTCTTCCGGCGTGTGTCTATTTTTTTGATAATCATAGTGGTGGGGCAAGGAGATGCCTTCCAAAGAACCGCCGATATAATTTTTGTGTCCCCGATTGAAAAGATAATTAACCGCCGGATGAGTTTCATCGGTTGTTCCATAAACTGCTTCTGCTTCTTTTTTTAGATCAGGCCGCCATATATCCGAGATCGTCAAAATAGCCAATGCAAACCCTTCTTTATCGCGAAGAGCAATTCTTTCCCCTTTTTTTAGACCACCGACGAATGCATCGTTTACATCCAATGTAATGGGAATAGGCCAAAGACTTCCATCCGCTAAACGCATATCTTTGCATATGGAATTATAATCCGCTTCTCCCAAAAAACCCTTTAGAGGGGTAAAAGCGCCATTCAATAATAGTTCAACATCGCAAATCTGGCGATCGGTAAGAGTCCAGAAGGGAAGCTTGAAGGCTTTTTTCTTTAACGCGCTCGGGTCTGTTATCATCAAATCAGTTTTCATTTTTTCCTTATTTCTTGTCCACAAAATATTTTCTGTCCACCCTGTAGAAATATGCTCCTACGTCGCATTTCACAGGACGGGCGAATGACACCCCAGTACTCCGCCGGTTGGCGGATACGGGGCAGGCAAATTAACCCTGTTAAATAGCATAGCCAAATCTTCGATTTATTTAACAGGGTTAACACCCTGTACAGTCCCCGATACAGTCGCTTCTCCTTACAGGGCAAGCGCAAGCTCTTTACAGGGCGGGCGAATAGAATAGGTGGCTTGGGCAGGTAGTTAGCAAATGGATTTTGATTTGTCATTAAATGTGTATTGATTGAAAAACATAAAAGGGGTTGGCAAATTTCATTCTATTACTTCCCAATGGCCTGTTTTATCACTACCTATTCGTTTTATAATCCCCAATTCTTTTAATTTTTGGATATTGCGCATGACAGTTGTTCTATCTTTTTCTATAATTTGTGCAAGCTCATTATATGAGATATTTGAATTGTTTTGCATTGCTTTTACAATATCTTTTTGTGTTTGATTTACAGGTGCATTTACAAGTGCATTATCAATTTCCAAGGGTACTATAGTGATAAAAATATCTTCTTCTTTAAATTCAATTTCTTCACTGCCGGAATAGGCTTTGCTGTATTTGAAAACATTATGAATTCCTGTTCCAAGTTCTTCTGACCGTCCCATTTGCGTAAAAATTTGTGCTATATGTGGGTTTTTAGGAAATGGCTCAAAATTACCGGGTGTTAACTTA
>CAZIFK010000013.1:0-43918 GCA_964538995.1 uncultured bacterium | reverse complement strand
AATATATGGCCAAATCACAACGAGAAAAGCAATCGCAAGTAAGCTAACCAGCAATCTATAGATAAGCTGAATATAGTTTTTTTCCTGATTCATCAACTTTTTTCAGCTAAAAGTTCATTTGTTTTACGTAGACGTTCTGCAAGAACCGTACCCAAATTGGTTAAAATTTTGTTGCTCAAAGCCGGATTCCGTTCCATAAGTGACAGCAAATCAGGTTTGAAAAACCCTAATAAAACGGATGGCTTTGTAGCGATCGCTCCTGCCGAACGGGGCTTTTCATCCAAGAGTGCAATTTCACCAAAAAAATCATGATCGTTTAATTTGGCCAGAATATTTTTAGATTCACCATTATCATAATAAATTTCCACAGAACCGGAAATAATAATGAACATCCCTTCAGCAGGAGCGAGTTGCTTAAATACATTATCACCAGCCTGATATTTTCGTTCGTGGGTGAGTTTTTCTATTTCGTTTAACTCTTTATCGCTTAAACCGGCGAAGACAGGAACCTCTTTCAATGCCAGAACTTTTTCACTTTCCTGTGTATTCCAGTTATGAAATAAATTGGACCAAAGTGGACTTTTCACAATTCTCTCCTATGGGTTGAAAGGGTAAAAATAGACACCTTTCCGATGATCAGTCAAGAACCATTCATTTAATTTAGTTTAGCATAAAACGCCCGCCGATGACGATTTGATTGAATAATAAAAATCGAATGGGGTTAATATTTTTTCCTTTGAACAATTTCACCATCTATAATTAAACACTTGATCATCATAATGTATTCTAGTCTATATCTGAATTGTAAACCGGACATAAAATCCTTTGTATTGAGAATGAACGCCTCGGTATTTTTTAAGTCTATGTTCAGCCGAATTACATTCATAATACTTCTTTTTTCTAGTCTTGTTGTGTCCCAAACCCGAAACAGGGACTTTGATAAGGAAATGAATTATCAATCTAAAGCTGTACGGGACTTGAAAAATGAAATTGCAGCTAAACGAAAAAAACTTCAGTCAGAAGAAAAAAGGGAAAGATACGCTGCACAAACTATTATGAATATTGAAGAGGAAATTTCATTAGTTGAACGGTTGATTAATCAAATTAAAAAAGAAGAAAAAGAAACCAGAAGTCAAATCTCAATCCTTGAAGAGAGAATTAATACCAATGAAAAAGAATTAAAGGAATTAAGATTACGTTACGCAAAACGAGCAAAACATTTATATAAAAAAGGTTCTTTATCAGAAATAGAAAAAGTGCTGAGTTCTACTTCCTGGCGACAAGCTGTTTACAGAACTAAATACCAAAAAATTATTGCTGATATAGATCGAAATACTAAAAGTAGAATACACAATTTGCTTATCAGGATAGGAAAAACAAAACTGGATTTTGATGCTTCGTTGCGAAGAAGCATTAAATTAAAGAGCGAGCGCGGAAAACAAGTGAAAGAATTAAGATCGAAGAAGATATATAAAAAGAGAGAATTGGAAAAAATTAGAAATAGCAAAACAGAATTAGCTCAATATATAAAGGAAAAAGAAAAGGGTGTTAAACAGCTTGAAAAATTAATGAAGAAAATAAGAGATGATAAATTAAGAGCAGATCGCGCAGAACGTTTACGAAGACAAAAGGAAGCACTTAAGTCTAAATCATTTGCATCTTTAAAAGGGCAGCTTCCTTGGCCGGCTGAAGGCAGGGTGATTAGTACGTTTGGACGTAAATGGAATCCGGAACTAAAGACGACTACAAATAATACAGGTATAGACATTAAAGGAAAACCCGGTTCCTCTATTTCTACCGTCATGGGAGGAATCGTTACTACCATCACATTTATACGCGGTTATGGAAATATAATTATCATCGACCATGGCGGGAACTTTTATACGATTTATAGTCATATTACGAATATTCAAACAAATGTGGATAGCGAAGTTCAATCAGGAGATGTTATTGCCTATATGAGTGATTCCGGATCCATTAATGGATCAAAATTACATTTTGAAATTTGGGGGAAAGATCAAAAACTTGACCCAGAAAAATGGTTAGTAAAAAAATGAACTGGGATCCGAATATATATCAAAGATCTCTTTGGAAGAGATTAGTGAAAATAATCACCTCAAATCGGATTGGCAGTGCCTATCTTTTTAGTGGACCGGAAGGGTCTGCGAAAGAAGCTACAGCCATTTCATTTGCTGCCGCCCTTAATTGTCAGGGAGAAGATGTTTTATGTGGAACGTGCTCATCGTGCAAACGATTTTCATCGCTACAGCATGAGCATTTACATATTGTAACGCCATTACCAAGAGTAAAAGATTCAGTTAATCGGGATACGGATGTTTTAACAATCATCGGGAAGAGCAATGAAGAATTACTTACGGCTATGTTACAGGAAAAAGGGAAGGATCCATTTTTAAAGATCAAGTTACCTAAAGCAAGCAGGATTTTAATAAACTCTATTCGAGAATTACGGAAAAAGCTGTATTTGAAATCGGTCGATAAAGGAGTTAAAACCGTATTGATATTTGATGCGCATTATTTATCTGTTGGGGACGGTGCATCAGCAAACGCGTTATTGAAAATTCTGGAGGAACCACCGAAAAAGACAACACTCATTCTAGTAACAGATCACAAAGCGCTGCTTTTACCAACCATTCAATCACGTTGTCAACAAATTGATTTTCCACCATTGTCTGATGATTTAATCAAAGCATATCTTGATTTAAGGGGTATTGCTTCAAAAGAGTCGGAATTATATGCAATTCTCGCTGATGGGAATATTCAACGTGCGAAATATCTTCAAAAACGATCTGTAAAAGAAATTTTAACAGAAATGAAAGAACAAGTTGAAGCAATTGTGAATTCAAACAGCGCTGATTGGCGAAAATATATCAATGGAATGTCAAGGCTGGTTCGTAGTAACTCTGATGAATTCAAGTTTAAATTATTTCTTGCTCAAACGTGGTTTCTGCAAACATATAGATTAAAACAAAACCTGCATGCTCCATTATTACAAAATGGTTTTACTGAATCCGTCTCTTCTTTCTCAGTTTCATTTCCAAAAGCAGATTATGCAGCCATTAATTCATCCATTGAGGATACAATAAATTCGATTGATAAAAACTTTTATATGCCATTGAAACTGACGAATATGCTGATCGATATACAGCATCATTTACAGGGAACAAATTAATATGTCTGGAAAATTTTATATTACGACACCAATCTATTATGTAAACGATAAGCCACATATCGGTCATGCATATACAACGATTTTAGCAGATGTTTTGGCTCGATACCATCGCGCTGAAGGTGATGATGTTTTCTTTCTTACCGGGTTGGATGAACATGGTCAAAAAGTACAACAAGCAGCAGAAAAAAGAAATGTTAAGCCTAAACAGCACTGTGATGAAATGGCTCCAAGGTTTCTGGAACTGTGGGATAAACTTCATATTTCCAATGACGATTTCATCCGTACGACGGAGCTTCGCCATATAAAAGTTGTTCAGAACATTCTTCAAACAGTTTATGATAATGGCGATATATACGAAGATGAATACGTAGGCCTTTATTCAATATCCGAAGAACGGTTTATCACCGAAAAAGAAGC
Source organism: uncultured bacterium (assembly GCA_964538995.1). Classification (GTDB taxonomy): domain Bacteria; phylum Fidelibacterota; class Marinisomatia; order Marinisomatales; family TCS55; genus JADFRD01. The sequence goes on along the minus strand of CAZIFK010000013.1, from coordinate 40,311 downwards.
AGAATCAGGTGAGTTTAGGGATATCAAAAAACTGAAGGAAAAAAATTACTTTTTCAGAATGTCCAAATATCAGAAGGCGCTGATAAACTATATCAATGATAATCCATCTTTTATCCAGCCGGAACATCGGAAAAATGAAATTTTAGGTTTTTTGAAAAAACCGTTAGGTGATTTATGTATTTCCCGACCAAAGACACGATTGGGTTGGGGAATTGATTTGCCCTTTGATGATGATTATGTGACTTATGTATGGTTTGATGCGCTCATTAATTATGTGACAGCAACTGGATTTGGTGTAGATGATGATTCATATTCAAAATGGTGGCCATGTGAATATCATTTGATCGGGAAGGATATTTTAACCACCCATGCTGTGTATTGGCCCACCATGCTCTTATCTGCAAAAATGCCTTTGCCTAAATCTATTTTCGCTCATGGTTGGTGGCTTGTGGGAGAGTCCAAAATGAGTAAGTCACTTGGGAACGTAGTCAATCCGTTGGATTTGATTGAGGAATATGGTGTTGATCCGGTTCGATACTATCTCATGAGAGAAATGGTCTTGGGGCAGGATGCCAGTTTTACCATGGAATCATTTATCAAGCGTTACAATAGCGACCTTGCAAACGACTTTGGAAATTTATTGAGCCGAGTCAGTAAACTGATTGAAATGAATTTTAATGGAGTTATTCCCAATCCTGGAGAAAATAGTGATGCAGAAAATGCTATTCAATCTTCCGCAGAAAAGACAATTGGATTAATCCATAATTTGATCGATGAAATGAAAGTAAATGATGCTATTGAAGAAACGATGCAATTTATCCGCGGCGTGAACAAATACATGGAGCAGCAAGCGCCATGGAAATTAGTAAAGGAAGATAAAAAATCGGCAGGACGAGTATTGTATACTGCCGCGGAAGCATTACGGATTGGCACTCTTTTGCTTACACCCGTTATGCCGCATCGAACTGAAATGGTTTTGGATACCTTGAATGTGAAAGGCACAGATTTGCATTGGGGCGGATTAAAACCGGGAATTAACCTGAAACAACACCCGCCATTATTTCCCAGAATAGACGTAAAAAAAGAAACTCAAAAACAAACAAAACCATTGCTTACGAAAACAATCACAATTGAAGATTTCGAAAAGCTTGGTTTAAAAACAGCTGAAATTATTTCAGCTGAAAAAGTGGAAGGAGCTGATAAACTTTACACACTCCAGATTCTATTAGGTGATGAAAAACTTCAAATTGTTTCCGGAATTGCTGATCATTATTCTCCGGATGAACTGGTTGGAAAAATGATTGTGGTTGTTTCAAACCTTGGACCAGCAACTATTCGCGGGGTGGAGTCCAAAGGGATGCTTTTGGCAGCTTCACGTAAGAAAGAGTTATCATTAATCGTCATTGATGGTGATAAAATAGAATCAGGGGGAAAGGTTTATTAAAAATATTATAATAGACCTTTGCAAAACCTATTGCACAAATTAAAAAGTTTAAAATTTGCCTGCTTTTCGTTAGAAAACTTATCAATAGCGATGCTATTAATTGGCTTCTCCGCCTTAATCAGACCAATTTTAACTCTTTTTTCTTCATACTCAAAGTTTTGCAAGGGTCTCTATCAATTATTTTCAGTCTAAAAACGAATGAAATTGATCGATACACACTGTCACCTATTTTATGAAAATCTAAAAAACGATTTAGATGGTGTTTTATTTCGCGCGGCAGAATTAGGTGTTTACCGATTCATTTGCGTAGGTACAAATTTAGATGACTCGAAAGTATGTTTAAACCTGGCTGAAAAAAATGAAAACATTTATGCCTCTGCTGGGGTTCATCCCCATGATGCCAAAGATGTTCCGGAAGATTTTCTTGATCAAATTGCTGATTTAATGACATTTAACAAAATGGTAGCAGTGGGGGAAATAGGTTTGGATTATTATCGAAATATTTCAGAACCCGAAACTCAAAAGAAAGTTTTTCGATCGCAAATGACATTAGCGCAACAATTAAACAAACCGGTCATTTTTCATAACAGGGATGCGGATAAAGATGTGATACAGGTATTATCAGAATTTCCAGATGTGACCGGTGTGGCTCATTGTTACTCTGCGAATTTGGAAACAGCTAAAACGTTTTTAGATTTTGGTTATTACATTTCATTTTCTGGTAACTTGACATATAAAAATAGCCATTTACCTGAGGTAGCAAAAAAAGTACCCTTCGACAAAATTTTGGTTGAAACGGATTCACCTTATCTGAGTCCTATACCGTTTCGAGGGAAACCAAACGAACCAGGGCGCACTCGATATGTTGCAGAAAAATTAGCAGAGATTTATAACGTCCCTTTAGATGTCATAGCTGAAATAACCACAGCAAATGCTGAAGCGCTTTTTAGCTTATAGGTTTGCAAAGTGACTCAATCGACACATCATACATTTCGTAAAAAATGGGGTCAGAATTTCTTAGCTGACACTAATTTATTACGTAAGATTGTCCGGACAATAAACCCTCATGATGGTGATTCCATTCTGGAAATCGGTCCGGGTGAAGGTGCATTAACAGAACGTATTTTACCGCTTGTTGAATATATGGCAGCTATCGAAATAGATCCAAAACTGATCAAATTCTTGCAACAACGTGATGATTTAAAAGATTGCCATTTCATTCATAAAGATGTATTGCGGCAGGAGTTGGAGAAATTACCCATCCCAACTCCGGTAAAAGTCATCGGTAATATCCCGTACAACATAACATCACCAATTTTATTTTGGTTGATTGATCAACGTGAGCACTGGTCAGAGGCTTTTTTTATGATTCAAAAAGAAGTTGCACAACGACTAACAAGCATTGTCGGCACAAAATCATATAGCCGTTTAACAGTCATGATTGGAGCTTTTTTAGATGTGGAAATTTGTTTTACAATTCCTCCAGACGTATTTATTCCAAAACCAAAAGTGAAATCAGCTATTGTTCGATTAGTCAAAAAGAAAGGATCTCTTGTAAAAGAAGACGAATTCGATCGCTTTGAAAAGATTGTTAAAGCCGCTTTCTCAAGAAGAAGAAAAATGCTTCGTAATACATTAACGGATTTTGGATTTTCTGATACAATAAAAGAAAAAATTGATTTTTCTCGACGACCAGAAACGCTTACACTTGAAGAGTTTATTGCTCTAATAAAAGATAAAAAATAATTATAGTCTATATCTTGAGTTACTGTCGAATTTAGTGTAAATTACCTTGCTTTATCCGAAACGAAAATTAAAGGAAAACTATGGCAAAAGCTGCACGCTCAGTAAATGAATCAAACCGAAGTCTCAGCCGGTACTTAGAGGAAATTGGTCATTATGAACCACTCCCTCCGGCTCGAGAAGTGGAATTGGCTCAAAAAATTCACAAAGGTGACCAAGTTGCTATGGAAGAGTTGGTAAAGGCAAACCTGCGTTTTGTGGTTTCTGTTGCAAAAGATTATCAAGGACAGGGTTTGCCGCTTACAGATTTGATAAATGAGGGAAACTTAGGGCTCATCAAAGCTGCCGGTCGATTTGATGAAACACGTGGATTTAAATTTATTTCATATGCTGTTTGGTGGATTCGTCAATCCATTCTACAGGCACTGGCTGAACATTCTCGAATTGTTCGACTACCGTTAAACCGAGTGGGGACAATTAGTAAAATCACGAAAACAGCTGAAAAGCTAGAAGCAGAAATCGAACGGTCTCCCAATGAAGAAGAAATTGGTCGTCAGTTGGAAATGACTCCGGATGAAGTCATTGATGCCATGCGTATTTCTCGTCGTCATCATTCATTGAATGCCCCCTTTCGTGAGGGAGATAAAAATTCTCTGATTGATGTGATCAAGGATGAAAACCAATCATCTCCAGATGAACCATTGATGAATGATTCGTTGAAAGATGAAATACGTCAGTCTTTGGATACATTAAAAGAACGGGAACGTCAGGTCATAAAAATGTATTTCGGAATAGATCGGGACTATGCATTGACGTTGAATGAAATTGGTGAAGAATTTAGTTTAACTCGTGAACGAGTCAGACAGATCAAAGAAAAGGCAATCCGTCGCTTACGTCATCGTTCACGTAGTAAAACATTAAGAACATATTTAGGATAATTGGAAGGGGGTGATTGCACATGGTCGAAGTGACCATTAGAGAAGGTGAACCACTAGAAAAAGCGCTACGTCGTTTTAAAAAGAAATGGGAACGCGCCGGTGTATTAAGGGATGTAAAAAAGAGATCTTTTTACGAAAAACCCAGTGATACAAAGCGAATCTCTCGTAAAAAAGCATTGCGTCGTATGGCCAGAATGAGACGCATCGCGAATCGCTGATCATACCTTTTTTTAACATGAAAAGGCTCGGTTTATGCCGAGCCTTTTTTTTCTGTAACATTTGAAACTTTTGTGTTCGAATGCTGTAATTTTAACCTATGATCATTCGTAGTATATCAGGAGTTCGAGGAACAGCTCCTGAATTCAATTCTGAAACGATTCAACAATACGCAAAAGACGGTCTTTTTTATTAATTTTACAAGGTCCATATTTGTTAGATGCACAATTTGAACAATATTTATAAGATAATTCTATTTATTAGCATAATAATTAATCCTGTATTTGGATCACAAATCTCTGTTGATCAATCAAAGAACAACGAGCAAAATATAGAATTATCAAAAGTAAAGAATGTGGAGTTAATTGAAAAAAGTACTGATGAAGACAAAACTATTAATGCAGACAAAGAATTAAAGTTGGCCCTAAATAGCTCCATTTTCCTAAAAATATATACTGGATCAAAAGAACAAAATAAAGCATTACTAAAAGCCGGCGGATTTGAGGGTATTTCTATTGTAGATGCATTAAAAGCAATTGGTGTTAAAAGCAATTTTGAATCAAGGAAAAAATTATATCAAGATACATTTACTAAGTTGCCTGAAACCTCAAACGATTCAGAAAATACATTAGTGGAAAAAGAGGGTAAAAATTTACAGCAAATAAGCTATTTTTATATTGATTCAAATCTTAAGGGCTTGCCGGTTTTTATCAACGAAAATTATGTTGGTACTACTCCAATTGATAAACCAATCAAACTTGAATATGGACACTACAAAATTTGGTGTGTACCACCTGTTTCAGAAAAATTTCCAAATGGAAAAATATTGTATTTTAATGGGAACATAATATCGTTCATTACGGTTGACACTGAAATTCAATCACATTTTTTTGATATATCACAAGAAATTAAATAATGAGTTAAAGTACATCACAGTGATCATACGCAGCATATCAGGAGTTCGAGGAACCGATCCGGAATTCAATTTTGAAGCCATCACAAAATATGCCCAGGCATTTCATACGATGCAACCGAAAGGTGTGTTTATACTCGGCAGAGATACTCGTCCCAGTGGAGAAGAATTTCTGGACATATTTGCTCAAGCCTTAGTCTTACAGGGAAGGGATGTTATAAACCTGAATATTGTTCCGACTCCTACAGTTCAATTTATGGTCGAAACTACCGATGCTGCCGGTGGTATCATCATTACCGCAAGCCATAATCCAATTCAGTGGAATGGATTAAAATTTGTTCGTTCCGATGGTACATTTTTACATCCCGATGAATGTGCGAAATTATTCAGCCTTGTTGATAGCGATCTATCACTGTTAGAAAATGAGCCTGGACTCCATTATCCCGATTTAAATGCAATTCAAAAACACGTTATTCGTGTGGCAAACCTATCTTGTATTAAACAGAACGAAATTCGTAAACGCCATTTTAAAGTCGTTGTTGATGCTGTAAATGGCGCTGCGTCTGATGCATTGCCTGTAATGCTGGATGCCCTGGGATGTGATGTTATTGAATTATATTGTGAAGGTGATGGTGATTTTGCCCGCAAACCGGAACCGCTCCCGGGAAATCTGAACGATTTATGCAAGGCGGTTTTAGAAAATAATGCGGATGTTGGTTTTGCTTCCGATCCCGATGGCGATCGATTGGCGGTGGTTTTGGATGATAGTCGTCCTGCAGGCGATGAATATACTTTAGTCCTTGCAGCAGATGGATATTTACGAACAACTGGACAACCGGAAACACTTGTTACAAACCTATCCACTACATTAGCGTTAGAAAAAATGGCGGAAAAATATAATTCCATTATTGAAAGATCCGCTGTAGGTGAGATAAATGTTGTTCGGAAAATGATTGAATGTGGTTCAAACCTTGGCGGCGAGGGGAATGGTGGTGTTATTTTGAAAGAAGCTCATCTCGGACGAGATTCACTGGTTGCCGCAGCAATGGTTCTACACCGTATGGCAATGACAAATGAACCCATCAGTACAATTTTTGATGCTTTACCACAGTTCAGGATTGTGAAGGATAAAGTAAAGATTAAGGGTATTGACATGACGGATGTTTTTAAAAAAGCCAAGGAATTATTTATAGATGCTAAGATCAATGAAATTGATGGTATAAAATTTTCATGGGAGGATCGCTGGATCCATCTCCGCGCTTCAAACACCGAACCAATCATGCGCATTTATGCTGAAGGGATAACAAAGGATGATGCGCAATTGCTTGTTGATAAAGTCAAAGGAATCATAAATTAAGGTCTCACAACCTAACTTTATGACATTACAACCATGGACAACTTCCTGATTCGGAAAAAATAAAATAATTATGGAAACATTTTTACATCGAATTGATGAGGTGGGCGCACAAGAAAGAGTCGCCAGGCTTTTTTCCCGAAGTATAAAGAAGGAATCCAAAATCAACGCTCTAAAAACTATTTTGAGCATGATTGATTTAACCACGCTGGAGGGAAAAGATTCACCGGGAAAGGTTAAACAGTTATGCTACAAAGCCGCCCATTTACATGATCAATTTCCACACTTACCTGCCGTAGCTGCTATTTGTGTTTATCCAACCATGGTTCCCATTGCAAAGAAAGCCCTTGGTGGCACAGGAATAAAAGTTGCTTCTGTTGCGACAGCCTTTCCAAGCGGGATGACGTCTCTTGAATATAAGCTGGAAGAAGTTAGGATGGTGGTTGATGCCGGAGCAGACGAAGTGGATATGGTCATTTCCAGAGGGAAATTCCTTCGGGGTGAGTATCATTATGTTTCCGATGAAATAGCTCAAGTGAAAGAAGCATGCGGAAAATCCCATCTGAAAGTCATTTTGGAAACAGGTGAATTAGTGACATTAGATAATGTTCGAATAGCCAGTGATCTTGCCATGGAAGCCGGAGCTGATTTTATTAAGACCTCTACCGGTAAAGTATCTCCTGCGGCTACACCTCCGGTGGTGCTTGTTATGCTGGAAGCCATTCGTGATTATTATCATCAGACCGGCAGGAAGATTGGCATGAAACCGGCCGGCGGAATCAGCAAAGCAAAATTGGCGGTTCAATATCTTGTAATGGTCCGCGAAACCTTAGGGCAGGATTGGCTGACCGCAGACTTATTTCGCTTTGGAGCCAGTTCCCTGGCCAATGATGTTTTAATGCAGATTGTAAAACAATCAACAGGAGTCTATCAATCAGCGAACTATTTTTCTATTGATTAAATGAGACATTTACAAAACCTATCGCACAAACCCGCCTGCGTTCCTGCGGCGGACAAGTTAAAAAGTTTAAAATTCACCTGCTTTTCGTTGGAAAACTCGTCTATAGTTCCACTATTGACTTCGTTTTCCGCCCCGAAACAAGTTCGGGATTTCCACTTCGTTCCAACCTTAATCAGGCAAATTTTTAACTCTTTTTCTTCACACTATAAGTTTTGCAAAGATCTCCTGAGGTAATTCAAAAATGGAAACAACAACGAACAAATCAGATTTGAAAACGGACTGGACATACAGCCCGGCGCCTGAAAGTACAGACCATATTCGCATTAATCAGCAGTATGATCTTTTCATTAACGGTGAATTTATTCCATCGGAGAAAGGAAAATATTTTGGGACCATTAATCCGGCTAATGAGGAAAAATTAGCGGATGTTGCTGAAGCGGACAAATCGGATGTAAACACGGCAGTTTCTGCCGCAAGAAAAGCATATGAAAATGTCTGGTCAAAAATGGATCCGGCTGAGCGGGGAAAATATATTTACCGTATTGCCAGATTAATCCAGGAACGTGCTCGAGAGTTTGCTGTTATTGAAACCATGGATGGCGGTAAGCCAATCCGTGAATCCAGAGATATTGATATCCCGTTGGTGTCTGCCCATTTCTTTTATTATGCAGGTTGGGCGGATAAGCTGGAGTATGCCTTCCCCGGAAAACAAGCAAGATCCATTGGCGTGGCCGGACAAATTATTCCCTGGAATTTTCCATTATTAATGGCGGCCTGGAAATTGGCGCCGGCCCTGGCTACCGGAAATACAGTTGTATTGAAACCTGCTGAAACAACACCGCTGACTGCCATGAAACTGGCTGAAATCATTCAGGAAGCAGATTTACCACCAGGAGTAGTAAATATCATTAACGGTGATGGAAAAACAGGCCGGGCACTTGTGGAACACCCGGATATAGATAAAATTGCATTTACCGGCTCCACAGAAGTTGGAAAAATGATTATGAAAACTGTGGCTGGGACCGGAAAGAGATACACACTGGAGCTTGGCGGCAAAGCGGCAAATATCATTTTTGAAGATGCAGCTATTGATCAGGCGGTGGAAGGAATTATCGACGGAATATTTTTCAATCAGGGTCATGTATGCTGTGCCGGGTCGCGGTTATTTGTTCAGGAAAGTGTGGCTGATACGGTTATTTCAAAATTAAAAGACAGAATGGAAACATTGATCGTCGGCGACCCTCTTGATAAAAATACGGATATCGGTGCTATCAATTCAAAAATGCAGCTGGATAAAATTAAAATGTATGTAGATATCGGACTAAATGAAGGCGGAACGGTTTATCAGCCTTCATGCAGATTGCCGGAAAAAGGTTACTGGCATGCACCGACATTATTTACGGATGTCAGCCAGTCTCATCGCATTGTGCAGGAAGAAATTTTTGGTCCTGTTCTGACCATACAGACATTTCGTACGGTAGATGAAGTCATCACTAAAGCAAACAATACACCCTATGGGTTATCTGGTGGAGTTTGGACCGACAAAGGGGCAAAAATATTTAAAGTGTCTAAAGCAATCCGCGCAGGTGTTCTTTGGGCGAATACGTTTAATAAATTTGATCCGTCATCGCCATTTGGCGGTTATAAGGAAAGCGGCATGGGCCGTGAAGGTGGATTGGAAGGATTAATGCCTTATGTTAAGTTGGTTTAACTTTATGGAGTACGCTAACTCTGTTAGCGTTCAAGTGGCAGATAGTGCATTAACATGGTTAATGCACTCCAAAGTAAATTAATTGGAAAAAATTATGAGTAAACGAGAAGATATAAAAAAAACATATAAATTATATATTGGCGGAAAATTTCCAAGGACAGAATCCGGACGATATTTTAAATGGACTGATCCGAATAATTCCACAGCAGTGAATATTTGCCGTGGTTCCAGAAAAGATTTCAGGAATGCTGTCGTTTCTGCTCGAGACGCATTTCCCGGATGGTGTTCGAGAACTGCCTATAACCGCAGTCAAATATTGTATAGAATCGGAGAAATGCTGGAAGGCAGGCGCAGCCAATTCATGGATGAATTAATGCTTCAGGGCTCATCTAAAAAAACGGCCGAAAATGAAATTAATCAATCCATAGATAGATTAATTTATTATGCAGGCTGGGCTGACAAGTATCAGCAGGTATTCAGCCGGGTTAATCCGGTGGCATTATCTTATTTTAATTTTTCGTATCCGGAACCAACAGGTGTGGTCTCTGCTATTGCGCCGGACGAACAATCTCTTATCGGACTGGTCTCAATTGTTGCTCCAATTATCACCGGCGGAAATACTGTAGTTGTTTTAGCATCGGAGACCAAACCGCTCTGTTCGATTACATTCGCAGAAGTTCTTCATACGTCTGATGTCCCGGGCGGCGTGGTTAACATTTTAACCGGTTATCATTCAGAACTATTGGAACATTTTTCTTCCCATATGGATGTGAATGCCATCGTCTATTGTGGTAACGATAAGGAAGAAATAAAAAAGGTTCAGGAAAATGCCGCTTTAAATGTGAAACGTCCCATCGTTTACACAGAAGAAAATTGGTTGGATAAAAAGGTTCAAGACCCGTACCGTATTTTAAATACAGTAGAAATAAAAACAACCTGGCATCCGGTGGGGATTTGATTTTTCAATCTTAATACGAACAATAAGATAAATGAGTATCGCAACAACAATCGAATATATTCAATCAAAATCACAAGGATTTCAACCCAAAGTCGGAATTGTTTTGGGTTCAGGACTTGGTTCCTTTGTGGATGTATTGGAAAATCCAATTTCATTATCATATGATGATTTGGATGGTTTTCCTGCAGCAGGTGTTTCCGGTCATGAAGGAAAACTGCACTTGGGAAATGTAAAGGGAATCGATATCGCCGTCCTTCAGGGTCGTGTCCATTATTATGAATCCGGTATTCAAGATGAGATGACAATTCCAATCCGAACATTGGCTGGTTTGGGTTGTGAAACATTGATTCTTACGAATGCTGCCGGGAGTTTGGTGGAAAAAGCCAACCCCGGAAGTGTAATGCTTATAACGGATCATATCAATTTTACCGGTGTTTCCCCTTTGTTTGGCGAAAAAGGTATATCCCGGTTTGTGGATATGGTAGATGCTTATAATCCGAAAATTCGATTAACATTTCATAAAATTGCAGAAGATAACGGAATTAAACTCCACGAAGGCGTTTATATGTGGTTCTGCGGTCCCAATTTTGAAACACCAGCAGAGATACGAGCCGCCAAAATCCTGGGGGCGAATGCTGTAGGTATGTCTACCGTACCGGAAGTGATTTTAGCTCGCCATGCCGGATTAAAGGTAGCAGCCCTGTCCGTCATTACTAATATGGCCGCCGGGATGAGCGATGAGGTGTTGAGCCATGAGCAGACTATGGAAAATGCTTCTAAAGGTGTGAAAGACTTGAAATCGTTGCTTGTGGGTTTTTTAGAATCGTATTCCTAATACACTTAAAAATCATTATTATTGAAAACACTCTGAAAAGGTTTTATTGGGATAAATCCCGTATTTTTTTGTTTTTTTATTCCCCGACATAAATGTCGGAGTAAGTATTAGAATATTAGTAAGATACAACCTATCACTTGCCCCATCCTTTAGGGCGCGGTTCAGATAGTAAAACAAAGATTGAGGGGTTTTAACCCCTTTCAGAGTGGACTCATTATTAGTACCTAAACTTTTTGAAACTTTAAACATGATTGCATAATCAGAAATAAAAAAATGATAGAAACATCCATAAAAAAAGGTCAGGAATACGAATTAACTATTGAATCTTTGGCATACGGCGGAAAAGGAATCGCTAAAGTAAATGGTTTTGTCGTCTTTGTTAAAAATGCCATTCCCGGGCAAAAAGTCCGTGCGCTCGTTTATCGGAAACGAAAAGGGTATGCAGAAGCACGTCCATTAGAAGTTTTAGAAGAATCATCTTTCAAAAAAGATGCCCCTTGCGAACATTTTGCTTTCTGTGGTGGCTGTACTTTTCAACAACTGGACTATGAAGAACAACTCAACCAAAAACGCCAGCAGGTTGAAGACCTTTTTATTAGACAAGCAGGAATTAATGATTTTAAAGTAGATGAAGTAATTGGCGCAGATGAAATCTATCACTATCGTAATAAAATGGAATTTTCTTTCTCCAATAGACAGTGGATTTTACCGGGCGAAGCAGAAGATGCAGATAAAGATTTTGCGCTTGGACTCCATGTCCCTCGACGCTATGATAAAATATTGGATATTAATCAGTGCTTTATTCAGCCGGAATTGGGCAATGACATTTTGAACGCAGTTAAATCAAAAGCACAAGAATTCAAACTCAAACCCTACGATGTAAAAACACATAACGGTTTTCTTCGCCATTTGGTTTTACGTTTTGGTCACAATACAGGTGATGTGATGGTAAACCTGGTGACAAGTTATGAAAATCCTGAGCTGATCGAACCTCTGGCAGATTATATTCATGAACAATTTCCACAAGTGACAACAATCATCAATAACATCAATACAAAAAAAGCTGATATTGCTTATGGTGAATATGAAATACTCCTTTTTGGAGAACCCACTATTACAGAAAAAATCGGTAATCTGACATTTGAGATTTCTGCAAATTCTTTCTTCCAGACCAATACTCTCCAAGGGGAAAAACTGTATAAAGCAGCGTTGAATGGCGCGAACCTCACAGGAGAAGAAATTGTGTACGATCTTTACTGCGGGACAGGATCTATATCTTTATTTTTAGCTCAAAAGTCAAAAGAAGTACATGGGTTTGAAGTTATCGTATCCTCCATAGAGGATGCCACGCGTAATGCCATTTCCAATGGAATAACCAATGTTTATTTTCACAAGGCAAACCTGGATTCCTTTTTCAAGAAAGTAACAATAAAGAAAGATATCCCGTCTCCGGATGTAATCGTGATTGATCCACCCCGAGCAGGAATGCATAAAGATATGGTCAGTGCATTACCAAAATTCGGAGCGAAGCGGTTAGTGTATATTTCCTGCAATTCAACCACACAGTCTCGTGATATCGCACTATTAATGGAAGAAGGGTACACACTGAAAAACCTCACGATGGTGGATATGTTTCCGCACACACCTCATATTGAAACAGTGGCTGTTTTAGAAAAAAGTTAATAATTATAAAGTGATCATGTATTAAAGTGATCATGTGAAATAGGTTTGCAGAAATAACCAACCAACCAATCGTTTTACATTTCGATTACGCTTTAAATAATTACCTGCCAGAGGCAGACAGGCGTTTTCCATATTTAGATTATTAATTGTATTCAACGCTTATTTCTTTGTCTGATCTGACTTAAATTTTTTGTTATGCGTCGCTGGTTTAAATTACTAATTCGCAACAGTTTTTTCCAGGTCGGGCTGGGTATTTTTGTGGTCATGATTCTGGGGGGACTGATTTTGCAAATCTTGGAGACAGGAGAAATCACCGAAGGAGAAAATCCTTTCTGGTGGGCTATTGTTACCATGACGACAGTTGGCTATGGGGATTTTGCCCCTTCTTCTTCACAAGGACGTTTATTTTCTGTTTTGGTCATGTTTGCAGGAATTTCGTTAACAGCTATGTTTACAGCGGTCATATCATCCATTTTTGTCGCAAAACGAATCCGGGAGGAAAAAGGCTTGGAAAACGTAAAAGTAAAAGATCACATTATTCTTTGTGGATGGAACAGGAACGCTGAAAAAATAATTGATTCCATCCAGTATTTAGCGGATGGTCACCGGAAGGATATTGTATTAATAAATGATTTAAACGAAGAAGAAATCGCACGTTTGAAAACCCGTTATCGGGAAATTCGTGTCCACTTTATCGCTGGCGATTTCACCAGTGAACGAATATTGGAAAGAGCGAATCTGGAGGAAGCAAAAACAGTAATGATCATCCCTAGCGAGGTAAATGATTTGGTTCAAAATCCCGATGAAAAAACCATACTTGCTACTCTCACGATCAAAGGCCTGGAACCGAATATTCGTGTGATAGCGTATCTTCATAGTCGTGAAAACTTGACACATATCAAACGTGCCAATGCGGATGAAGTGGTTATCAGCGATGATTTTGGTGCTTTCATGTTAGCGTCCCACGTAATGGATCCTGGGATCCCACAAGCGCTAAATCGTTTAATGGACAATGTATCTGTGAATAGGTTTAAACGAGTTGATATTCCAAGTGAATTCGTTGAAAAATCGTTTGATGACCTCTTCAATCATTTTCGTAATAAAGGCACTATTTTAATCGGTGTTTTTTCAGAAGAAGAAAACCTGGGTATTGGAGAAGTTCTTTCAGCTGATACATCAGCTTTAGATGCTTTCATTGAACGCAAATTGAAAGAAGGTGGGATTTCCTTACACGAAGAAAGTAAAATATCTACTGTGATTAACCCTGATAAAAATTATATCATAAAAGATGGCGAAAGAGCCATCATCATACCTTGAGGTGAGTATGAATATAGAAGAATTTAAAGATTATTCAATTTTTACCGGTCTAGATGATGCAGAAATAAAACTGTTTACCGATAAAGCAACACCAGTAAACATTAAAAAAGGCAACAATTTTATCGTTGAAGGGGACGTAGGAGATTCTATTTTTCTGTTGCTGAAAGGAGAAGTAGAGGTTAATCAGGCGTTAACACTTTCTATGAATAAAAGTGGAACCGATAACCGTGAAAAAGCGATCACTAAACTTTCTAGCGATTTCAAACTTTTTTTTGGGGAGATGTCTTTGTTTAATGATGGCGATCGGCGAACGGCCAGCGTAAAAGCACTGACGGATTGTACATTATCCAAAATAAGCAAAGATGAATTATTTGAAATATGCGATGCCCATCCTGAAACCGGATATAAGGTGATGCAGAATTTCTGCCGGACATTGTGCGGGAATCTTGTGAAGGCTAATCAGAATGTGTTGAAATTGACAACTGCCTTCAGTTTAATATTAGAACGGTAAGGAAAATGGTTAGCGGTAAATGGTAACTGGTAGATTAGTTTGGGAAATATTGGATGATAGATGTTGGAATTTTGAAAATCAACCAATCACTCATTTTCTATATTCCATTTCGACAGACAGACAATCACCCAATTTTTCCATCAACCCGGCAATTTAATCATCATCATTAGGAAAACGTGAATCATGACGGTACAGTTGAATAAAGTTTATACGCCTGCTGCAATCGAAGATAAATGGTACCAGCATTGGCTGGATAAAGATTATTTCCACGCTGAGGTAAACTCGGATAAAGAACCGTATACGATTGTTATTCCACCACCCAATGTTACAGGCATGCTTACTATGGGACACGTGCTCAATAATACGATACAGGACATTCTTATTCGTAAAGCCCGAATGGAAGGCAAGGAAGCCTGTTGGATCCCCGGTACAGACCACGCTTCCATTGCCACTGAAGGTAAAGTAGTTCAGATGCTTAAAGAGCAAGGCGTTGATAAACACAGCCTTTCCAGAGAAGAGTTTTTAAATCATGCTTGGAAATGGAAAGAGAAATATGGCGGCATCATCATCCAGCAATTAAAAAAGCTTGGCTGTTCCTGCGACTGGGAACGGGAACGGTTTACCATGGATGATGGCTATTCGAAAGCTGTTTCATCCGCTTTTGTAAAATTATATGAAAAAGGATTGCTTTATAAGGGCCACCGTCTGGTAAACTGGTGTCCCGTGTCCAAATCTGCCATCAGCGATGAAGAAGTGATTCACCAGGAAGTGAATGGTCATTTGTGGTATTTTAAATATCCGGTTAAGAACAGTAATGAATTCATGATTGTAGCCACCACCAGACCGGAAACGATGCTGGGAGATACAGCCGTGGCAGTACACCCAAAAGATGAGCGTTATGCACATTTAGTCGGTAAAACGATTATACTACCATTAGTGGAAAGAGAGATACCTGTCATTGCCGATAACTATGTGGATCCGGAATTTGGAACGGGCTGTGTAAAGGTGACACCGGCACATGACCCCAATGACTTTGCCATGGGTGAGCGTCATGACTTGGAATTTGTAAATATCATGAATGACGATGCATCCATCAACAACAATGCCCCAAAAGCATATCAAAATCTTTCCCGGGAAGATGCCAGAAAAGTAGTCGTAAAAGATTTAAATGAACAGGGATTTTTGGAAAAGACAGAAGATTATGTAAATAAAGTTGGATATTCCGAACGAGGCCAAGTACCCATTGAGTTTTATATGTCTGAGCAATGGTTTATGAAAATGGATGAGCTTGCTAAACCGGCACTGCAAGCAGTGTCTGACGGCAAAATTAAATTTCATCCGCAGCACTGGGTCAAAACATATAATCATTGGATGGGAAACATCAAAGACTGGTGCATCAGCCGTCAGCTCTGGTGGGGACACCAGATTCCGGTTTGGTATCATAAAAATGATACCGAAAAGTTGCATGTATCTGTTGATGGTCCGAACGATCCTGAAAATTGGATTCAAGAAAAAGATGTTTTGGATACGTGGTCAAGTTCATGGCTGTGGCCCATTGCTGTTCATGATTGGCCGGAAGATAGTGATGAATTGAATTATTTTTATCCAACAGATGTTTTGGTGACTGGACCGGATATTATATTTTTTTGGGTGGCGCGAATGATCATCGCCGGTTATGAATTTATGGACGATTTGCCTTTCAAAGATGTGTATTTCACATCCATTCTCCGAGATGAAACAGGACGAAAGTTCAGTAAATCTTTAGGTAATTCCCCTGATCCATTTGATCTATTTGATGAATATGGCACGGATGCAGTTCGTTTTGGCATCATGCTCATGGCGCCACAAGGATTGGATGTTCTATTTTCATCCACCCGGCTGGAAGTGGGTCGTAATTTTATGAATAAACTCTGGAATGCCTCCCGGTTTGTGCTGATGAACTTGGAAGAAGGTAGAATTCCGGATATTGATTTGAAGAAAGAAAAATTGGATTTACCGGAACGGTGGATATTGAGCAAACTGCAAAAGTCCATGACAGCCTATAACCGACAACTGGACAGATTTCATTTCAACGAAGCAGCCAAAGTACTCTATGATTTTACGTGGAATAATTTTTGCGACTGGTATATAGAAATTGCTAAAACTCGATTTTATGGCAATGATGCCCATGCTGCTGATGTTTCCAGAGCGGTGGCTGTTCATGTTTTAAGGATTGTCGTAGCTATTCTTCATCCCTATGCACCCTTTATTTCGGAAGAATTATGGGCTCATGTCAAAGGTAAAGAAGAAGCGGATTTAATAGTTTCTTCTTGGCCTGAAGTAGATGAAAAACTAATAGATGAAAAAGCAGAAAAAGAGATGACATTATTGCAGGAAGTCATTTCCGGAATACGCACTGTCCGTAGCCATATGAATATTCCACCGGCAAAAAAATCTGAGCTAATTGCCAAATGTGATAACGGTATGGCAAAATTCTTGTATCAATATCAAACCGTTATTTCTTCCCTCACGGGGACGTCAACGGTTGAAGCTGGAATAGATCATGCAAAACCGGAACAATCCGCTACGGTAGTCATAGGTAAAAATGAACTGTATATCCCTTTAGGCGGTTTGATAGACTTGGTTGTGGAAAGGTCTCGTCTGCAGAAGCGTGCAGATGAAATTAATGGCCATTTGAATAGTATCAATAAGAAATTATCTAATGATCAATTTATGAGCAAAGCTCCCAAACATGTCGTTGCTCGAGAAAAAGAAAAACAGGAAGAAATGTCTGCTGAACTAGAAAAAGTGAACGCAAATTTGGAGATACTACAATGAGAATATTTGTTTTATTACTACCGTTATTTTTATTGGGTCAGACCATGACGATCTATAAAGATAACATTGCCCTGGTGAAAGAACTAGTACAGTGGGAAATTTCGGAAGAAGTATCCGAAATCACCTATGATAAATTACCAAGTGGACTCATTTCCGATTCTCCGTTTCTGATGCTAAAAAATGCTACGGTTCTTTATCAGCGTTTTAACAACGACGTATTCAGAGGGAATGAATATTTCAAGAATAAAATTGGTGCGGATGTTTATGTGAGGGTACACAACGACAAAATCCATGAAGGCACCCTGATTGAATTTAACGGTACCAGCATTTCCCTAAAAACACGGAAAGAAATCAAGACCATTTCCAGAAATAAGGTGGATTATTTGTCCATGCGGGATTTAGAAACAGAACCGCAACTACGACCGGAATTGGCTTGGGATATATACAGCATTAAAACAGATATCGTAAAAGGAAACTTGGTGTTCCTTTCAACGGGATTTGACTGGAATGCAACTTATCGTTTTATATTGAACGGTAAAAAGGGGGAGCTCATTTCCGAAGCTGTGATCAGCAACGCCAGCAATATAGATTTCTATCAGTATTCTTTGAAATTGGTGGAAGGAAATCTTCAGAAAAAAGGTTTCAGACCGCCGCCGGTTTATAAGTCAAAAGCTCGGTCAGGAGCGATGCTGGCTGACGCCAACTTCCCACCCACTGTTGCAGAAGATGCATTGGGTGACTTTCATATTTATTCACTTCCGGAAAAGATCGATCTAAAACAAAACCAAAGTGTAACTGTCCGATTATATAAACCGCGGAAAGTGGATTTTACTAAAACTTATGTTTTTAAAAATTCTGAACGAAGTAAGAAAGAAGAACCACTTCAAATTGAAATTCAGTTGGCAAACACAGAAGAAAATGGATTAAATATTCCCTTACCTAGGGGAAAGATCAGCCTGTATTTGCAGTCGCCGGATGGTTCCTTGGAATACGCCGGCGAGGATGAACTGAAACAAATTCCAAAAGGCGAAACAGCCACGATTTCCGGTGGACGAGCCTTTGACGTGATCGGTAAACGCACTGTTCTACACTACGATCGTCAGCGAAAAAGTGAAGAGGCGTCTATTGAAATCATTGTTAAAAATATAAAAAATGAAGCAGTAAACATTCGATTAGAGGAACGAATCCATGGCGACTGGATCGTTCGGAATTCGTCTGATAATTACATTAAAAAAGATGCATCCACCATTTATTTCCCATTTACTATAAAATCGGGTGGTTCGAAAACAGTGACGTACACATACCGCAAGGAATGGAAATAATCCCTTGTGTCAGCTCAACCTGATTTAAATACTCCTTTACAATATATTAAAGGTATTGGTCCCAAACGGGCGGGGGCATTAGCAACAGCCGGTATCCTGACTGTAAACGATATTTTACATTATTATCCTCGCCACTATCTGGATCGTTCAACGGTCAAATCAATTCGAGATATCAAAAAAAATGATGAAGCAACTATTGTTGGTACAATTGAAGTGTGCGGCGAAAGACAGACTCGAAAACGTAAATTATACCAGGCTGTTCTGTCAGACGGAACCGGATTAATCACATTGGTCTGGTTCAATGGCGTAAAATATATTAAAAATTCCATACAAAAAGGGGATCGCATGGCTATCCATGGAAAAGTGGAGTTTTATAATGGATTGCAAATTATTCATCCGGACTATGATAAACTGGATACGGATGCGGATCCCATCAATACGGGAATCATTATTCCATTATATCCATTATCTGCTGAATTAAAAAATGCTCGTATAGAACATCGCAGCTTACGCCGGATCATTAAAACGTTGGCTGATCAAATCCAATTTTTTACAGATTATTTGAATGAAGAAATCATCACAGTCGAAAATTTATGTTCTCTGAAATACGCTTTACATAATATTCATTTTCCGGAATCGCTTGAAGACTTAAAGGAAGCTATTCACAGACTCAAGTTCGATGAACATTTTTTTCTGCAGCTGTTGATGGGTCTTCGGCATCGGTCTTATCAGAAACTGGGTACAAACCCATTGTCTAAATCCAGTCCGAAAGTGAAAAAAATATTAGATGAGTTAGAGTTTGAGCTTACCTCTGCACAAAAAAAAGTGTTAAAAGAAATATGGGATGACCTAGCGAAATCCGTCCCCATGAATCGATTACTGCAGGGGGATGTGGGTTCAGGAAAAACAATCGTAACTATTTTAGCTGCTGTAACTGCCGTTGCAAATGGAGTTCAAGCAGCCGTTATGGCACCCACAGAAATTCTAGCACATCAGCATTATGATTCGTTCAAGCAGCAATTAGATAAAGTTCATGTTACATGTGCGTTATTGGTTGGGAATCAAAAAGCAAGTGAACGAAAAAGCATTTTGGAATCAATAAAAAATGGGAATATTGACATTGTCATTGGGACCCATGCCTTGATCCAGGAAGATGTGAAATTTTCTAAATTAGGATTTGTTGTAGTTGATGAGCAGCATCGATTTGGTGTTTTACAACGAGGAGATTTGACAAAAAAGGGGAACAACCCTCACTTGCTGGCTATGACAGCGACACCCATCCCCAGGACGATGGCCATCACATATCACGGCGACATGGATCTTTCTATTATTGATGAAATGCCGAAAAATCGAAGACCGGTCATTACCAAAGTTGTTGATGAAAACCGTCTGGGGAATGTCTATAAATTTATGGAGGAAGAAGTAGAAGCCGGGCGCCAGTGCATGGTAGTGTATCCACTGGTGGAAGAAACAGAGAAGTCTGATCTTTCCGCCGCCTCGGAGGGTTATGAATCATTACAGAAAACATTTAAAGGACAAAATGTTGGCCTTATCCATGGACGTATGAAGAAAGAGGATAAAGATTCCATAATGGATGATTATGCAAAAAATGAGATTAACATTTTAGTATCTACGACCGTAATTGAAGTGGGGATTGATATACCGAACGCATCTGTTATGCTCATTGAACATGCAGAACGATTTGGCTTGACGCAACTCCATCAACTCCGAGGTCGTGTTGGCAGAGGTAGTGCAAAGAGTTATTGCATTTTAGTAGAAAGAAAAATTACTCATACGTCAAGGAAACGATTGAGAATTATGGAAAAAATAAGCAATGGATTTATCATCGCAGATGAAGACCTGAAAATGCGGGGTCCAGGAAAATTCTTCAGTACGGAGCAAAGCGGATTTTTTAAATATAAGATTGCAGATATGGTAACGGATGGACCGATTATTAGAAAAGCGCGAAAAACAGCGCAGGAAATTATCAAGTCAGATCCAAAACTGGACAGACATCCACTGATGAAGGAACAGCTATTAAAAGATTATGCCCAATATTTGGATACGGTGACAATCAGCTGATGATCGAACAAACCCATTGCCCCCTTTGCAAAAGTAAACTGAAGAAAGTTTATACTACCAAAGACTTTTTGGTGAGCGGCAAAAGTTTTGATATTGTGGAATGTTCGGACTGCCACTTGCGACTGACTAGCCCTTTTCCGGACAAAGATGTCATTGGCAGTTACTATGAATCAGATGAATATATTTCTCATGCTGATGAATCAAAAAGTCTATTTGACTCAGTGTATAACCTGGTGCGTTCAACCATGCTGGGCAGAAAGAGGAATCTAGTAGAAAAAGCCGTAGGTAAGAAAAACGGCAGAATCCTGGACATAGGCTGTGGAACCGGACATTTCTTAAATACAATGAAGGAAAACGGCTGGCTAGTTTCAGGAGTTGAGGCTTCACCCAAAGCCCGAGCCTTGGTGAATAATCAGTTCGGAATCAGTGTTATCTCCCCGGATGAATGGCTGAATTCCCATGAAAAATATGATGTAATTACCTGCTGGCATAGTTTGGAGCATGTTCATGAGCCCTGGGTGTATTTGGAAAAAATTAAATCACAATTAAATCATAACGGCGTTTTGATGGTGGCTTTGCCCAATTATGAATCCACAGACGCTACAAAGTACGGAGCAGACTGGGCCGCATACGATACCCCGCGTCATCTCTATCATTTTACACCGTATTCTTTGGAAAAGATTTTGTTCACAAATGAATTCTTGATTAATAAAATTTACAGGTTACCTTATGATGCATTTTATGTTTCTATCTTGAGCGCTCGACATATGGGCAGGTCTGTAATATCCGGCATATGGAACGGGTTTATTTCATGGTTTTCAGCATTGATAAATAAGGATAAGTGTAGTTCATTAATCTTTGTAATGAAATAGCACATGATTCGGAATCAATCATTCATCTTTTGCATCATTAGATATAAATTCGCGGGCTTTATATCTTTGAAACAACAACCATTTAATATCATTAGCTTAAAAAG
Source organism: uncultured bacterium (assembly GCA_964538995.1). Lineage (GTDB taxonomy): Bacteria > Fidelibacterota > Marinisomatia > Marinisomatales > TCS55 > JADFRD01. Next base: position 18,530 of record CAZIFK010000013.1, on the reverse strand, counting down.
TATATGTCTTCAGAAAAAAAAATAACAGAACAGCAATTATTTGATCAACTAATTTCATCTTTGGTTCACAGTGCTTGGGTGTTTATGGGGAAATTAAAAAATCCTATAAATGATCAGCTAGAAAAAGACCTGGATCAGGCATCCATTCAAATTGATATGTTGGATATGCTTTATAAGCGAATGAAAGGCAATCTGACTGGAAATGAAGATCAATATCTAGGTCATCTCATTCGTGAACTGAAAATGAATTTTGTGGAAGAAAAGAATAAAAAGACGGAAGATAGTATGGAAGATGGAACAGGGAAGAAAGAGAAAGTAAAAAGTAAAAAGTCTAAAGAGGAAAAGAAAACGGAAGAATTCGAAAAAATTGAAAAAACTGGCGAAGAAAACAATGAGGAAAATGAGTGATCTCTAGAGATAATATTTTATTAAATAGAATTTTAGCGGCTATAACTCTAGTCGTTTCATTTATCGTATATTTGAGCACCATGGCATCCACCGTTCCGTACTGGGACTGCGGTGAATTTATTGCCTCATCATATATTTTAGGCGTTCCTCATCCGCCGGGTAGCCCAATGTATCTAATCCTTGGACGAATATTTTCTATGTTGCCACTGAATGCAGACATCGCCTACCGTGTGAATCTTTTGTCACCTATAACCAGCGCTGTGGCTGTGATGCTTCTTTATTTAATTATTGTAAAAGTTATTGCGCATTGGCGGGGTGAAATTCGAACCCGACAAGATACATTGATCGCTTTTGGCGCCGCATTGGTTGGAGCCATGACCTTTGCATTTACAGACAGCCACTGGTTCAACGCTGTCGAGGCAGAAGTGTATGCCATGAGTACATTTTTTACAGCCATTGTTGTTTGGTTAATTCTCCATTGGTCAGATCGTGCTGATAAACCGGGAAGCGAGCGTTATATTCTGATCATTGCTTATATGTTCGGTATGGCAATCGGTGTTCATATTTTGAATTTATTGACACTTCCATTTATTGCATTAATTATCTATTTCCGTAAAATGGAGTTCAAGTGGAAAACCTTTTTTATTACCGCCGCAATTACATTTATTACATTTCTTATTATACATAACGGAATCATTATTGGCCTTCCGAAACTAGCTGCGTTAACCGGACTCAAAGGTGTTATCATTCTTGTTCTCGTTGTTCTTGGAGCGACAGTTTGGTCTATTAAGAGTAAACACCAATTAGTGTCTTTAGCCCTTTCTTCGGCTGTACTCATTTTGATTGGTTTTTCAAGTTATTCATTGATTTTTATCCGTTCAGGACAAGATCCGGCCATTGATGAAAATAATCCGGAAAATATGTCTGCGGCAATTTCGTATATGCAGCGTGAACAATATGGCGAAATCAGTCAATTCCCTCGACGTTATAATGGACTGCCACCAAAACATGAAGTGGTTGGACGACCGACGGCCGGAAGGAATACATATTCCTCAAGCCAAAATAGGAAGTACAAGTTTTATAATTCCAAGAAACAGTGGGAATTTTTCTGGAATTATCAAGTTAGGAAAATGTATAATCGATATTTTCTGTGGCAGTTTGCCGGACGAGGGGCTTCAACAGATGATCATATAACAGCTATGGGCGCCAATAATCGACAGGATGGTGTTAACTGGTTTCAATTTGGTTTACCATTAGCGTTTATTCTGGGGATTGTTGGACTTGTGCATCATTCCCGAAAGGACTGGACGATTTCATTTACAGTGTTTTCTCTCTTTTTTGTCACTGGATGGTTGCTCATTTTGTATTTGAATCAGGATAATCCCCAACCTCGTGAACGAGATTATTCATATGTGGGGAGTTTTCTGGCTTTTTCTATTTGGATTGGTGTTGGTTCAGCGGCAATCAGCGAATGGGTTGCCGAATATTTGAAAAAACCAAAATTAACTCGCAATGTTATTGTGAGCATCTTGTTGTTGCAAATTATATTTATTCCGCTTGTTATGCTTAAGGCCAATTACAAAGAGCATGACAGAAGCGGCAATTATGTGGCTTGGGATTACAGTTATAACCTGCTCCAATCCTGTGAACCAAACGGTATTTTATTTACCAATGGTGACAATGATACATTTCCATTGTGGTATTTACAGGAAGTGGAAGGAATTCGTAAAGATGTATCCGTTGCGAATTTAAGTTTGCTGAATACACCTTGGTATATCAAGCAACTTCGTGAATCACGGCCGAATGAAAAAGATTATAAAAAATTCATTCAAGAACGTGAAGGGAATGAAATTATTGGCCAACGCTTTATTAAAATTTCTGATGGGGATATAAAAAAAGTTACGACTGGATTGACACGCTGGAAGACACGCGAAGTCACATTCCCGGTACAAAGTGATAAACAAATTACCTGGACAGTCAAACCCACGTTTGCCAAGCAAGCATTGAAAGTCCAGGATATGATGATTATGCAGATCATTAATGATACAGATTGGACCTCTCCTATTTATTTCGCGGTAACTGTCTCCCCAGGGAATCGTATCGGTCTTGAAAATTATTTGGAAATGGAAGGGCTAGCATATCGTCTCCGACCATATAAGACAAAAGGGATTAACGCCGATCGAATGGATTATCATTTAATGACGGAATTAGGCGAAGAGACATGGAATCGTGACCTGGTTGGAGCAGAATGGGAAGAACAGGAAGGTACGCTTTGGTTTAGAAGTCCCCATGAAAAATATCTGTTCCGCAATCTCGGGAACGAGGATGTTTTTTATAATAATCAGATCATTCGACTGCTTCAAAACTATCGCAGTGCATATATGCAGCTAGCTGTTCATCATTTTATGGAATATCAACGCCAGCAGGCTACCAATAAAGATGTAGCTGAAGCTAGTCGGAAAAAAGCTGAAATGGTATTGGATAAAATGTCTGAAAATTTGCCCGAGCATACCATCCGTATGGATAACAGAGATCTATATTATCAGGTCGGCCGTTTATATTATGGAGTAGGAAATGAAAGCCGCTTTAAAGAAATATTGGCAGATCTTCTTAATAGACAAGACAATACAGTTCGCTATAATCTCGAATATGCTCAATCATATATGGAAATGAAGAGTTACAATTCCAGTCTATCGCTATTAAATAATCTGTATAATGATTATCAGGTATTGGAAACGAAGATTCTGGCTGGTGTCCGAAATAGAAAAAATATAAATTCAAAATTATGGAACGAGTATCGAAAATACTACCCGGACATTGTTTCAAGTTTGATCATTAATTATAAGAAGCTGGAAATGAATGAAGAAGCAAAAGAGTTACTTACATCATGGCTAGAGAGAAATCCTGAAGATAAGGAAGCCAAGAAACTTCTGCAGGAATTGACTGTATCTGATAACGGCTGATAAATGGAAGGTAGTATATGTAACATGGAAAATGGTACATAGAATATGTACTATACGGATAAAAATATTTTCGAATTAAGAATCATATTCTCCATCGACCATCTTCCATGATCCATCTTCCATCAATCAATGTCCTCTAATACACCTTTCATATCAATCATTATTCCCCATTGGAATGGAATAGATATTCTTTCTGAATGTCTCGATTCAATCAAGCAATCTTCATTTTCTGAAAAAGAGATAATTGTAGTTGATAATGCATCCAACGATGGCAGCCAGGATTGGATCAAGGACAATCACCCTGACATAATTCTGGTTGAGAATGATCAAAACTACGGATATGCAGGTGGTTGTAATCGCGGAGCAAATAATGCGAGTGGAGAATGGCTTTTATTTCTAAATAATGATACAGTTCAGGAAACAGAATGGCTGGGATATTTAGCAAAAGCAGTCGAGGGAAAAGATAATGTCGCAGCCGTACAACCAAAAATCCGTAATTATTATGAGCGAAAATTATTCGATTATGCCGGTGGCGCAGGGGGGCATCTGGATTTGTTTTGCTACCCATTTGCCAAAGGAAGGATTTTTTTAGAACAGGAAGAAGATAATGGCCAATATGATAAACAAGCAGAAATATTCTGGGCTTCCGGGACTGCCTTCATGGTTAAAAAGATTGCTTTTGAAGCTGCATTTGGATTTGATGAAACATATTTCGCTCATCAGGAAGAGATTGATTTATGCTGGCGGCTTCAGCTAATGGGTATGCACATTGTTTTTGAACCAAATGCAGTTGTATATCATAAGAATGCTGTTTCTCTCCCGATGTATTCTTTCCGAAAATATTATTTAAATCACCGCAATTCATTTTTCATGATGCTTACAAATTATAATCTTCCGCTAACTCTTTATTTATTGCCTGTTCGTTTTGCTTTAGAATTAGTGACGATTGCATATGCCCTTGTTAAATGGGATCTGAAACACTTTAGCGCGGTGTTTAAATCTCTCTGGTGGCTGCTGATGCATCCACATACTATTTATAAAAAACGACAATTAGTTAAAAAATTGAGAAGAAAAAACGATAGAGAAATGTTAAAGCAGTTTTATCGTGGAAGCATCGTTTATGCTTACTATATCCGTGGTATTAAAAAATTCACTGACCTTTAATCTAGTGCAGCTTGATAAATCTCCAAATTATCCGGGTCTAGTTCCATCATATCCTTCAGCATATTTTTCCGACCCAATAACTGCAACATTTTTGCCAAGTCATTAGCGTGTGCTTTGAGAAACAAGGATGTATAGTGCTCTTTTGAGAAACGATCATATACTTCATCCAACCCTTTTATCATATTCCCAAACTCTTTAACAGCATCATCCAGTTCCCCATTTTTAAATAAATCTATGGCATAAAAGTAAGAGAATTTTGCTTTGCGAAGACCATAGTTTGTGCTCATATCATTCACAAGTTTAGCCCTGTCAGACCAACCTCTGGAATATTCGCTAGCGGTACCACGAAGAGCAATTTCCCTGGAGATTTCGTAGGTACGAGTGCCCCCCATAGGTTCATATGTATCCATTTCTCCAGCAAGAATAAGATTCGTATAAAACGCCAGGAGACTTGCAAGAGGATCAAACAATACTATGTCAAAATATAGAGTTCCTCCTTGTCCATAAGGAAACTGAACAGATTTATCAAAAAAACGTTGATCGGTCCCATTCGAAAATAATACTTGAGCCAGATATGTTTCCTGAGCACCTTTTTGCGCAGCGCCTTCGAATATAAACTGAATGTGTAATGGTATATTTAGATCGCTGTATTCTTCATCCCAGCGAGTGGATGCGATAAAACGAGCAATGTCCTGTTGTAACGGAAAGACATTTTGCTGTTCATACACTTTCAAAAGTTGGTTGTCAAAAACCACTTTTACGTTTCCGAATTGTCCGTAGACAAGACAGTTAAGCAGGAAGCTTATGAAAATCTGTTTCATGACTTTAGTGTATGAAAATAGAGGAAGTTATCAAGCAGAACAACTGAAAATAATAGTATTAATGTGTTAAGGTGCTTTCGTATCGTCGTCCAAAAAAGAGACAAAACAATCAGCGAATAACCAATTACATTGGCTATCGGCAGTGGAACAAACCGCCTACCACTTACCCTGTTTGTTGTAGATCAATTTCCGTAAATTCTTGGTTAATATGACAAACATCCACCACCTACTCGAAGATAACAAAATCGGCTATAATGTTTTAAAAACAGCCGGTGAACTTGGTAAAAAACTCAATGTCGATGTTTATGTTGTGGGTGGTTATGTACGAGATGTTTTTCTGGGTAGAAAATTGAAAGAGATTGATTTCATGGTTGTGGGTGATGGTATTGAATATGCCCGGAATTTAGCTGATAAACTGAAGGTTAAAAAAATTGTTCCCTTCCCCAAATTTTCAACAGCTAAAATTCCTTACAATAAGATACCTTTGGAAGTAGCAGCTGCCCGAACAGAATCTTACGATGACCACTCCAGAAAGCCAAAAGAAGTTGTATATACTGATCTGAAGGGAGATCTCATAAGAAGAGATTTTACAGTCAACGCTTTGGCAGTAGATCTCCAGCCAGAACGTTTTGGTGAACTCCATGACCCCCATGGCGGAATTGCCGATATACAGTCCAAATTATTAAAGACTCCTCTGGATCCTGAGGAAACATTTAATGAAGATCCGTTGCGAATGATGCGGGCTGCCTATTTCGCTTCAGCCCTGAATTTTGATTTGGATGATGCATGTTATGAAGCCATCAAAAAACAAGCAAGCAGAATCGGCATTGTTTCGCAGGAACGTATCACAGAAGAATTATTAAAAACTCTTTCAACAGGCCAGCCATCTGTTGGATTAATTATTATGCAAAAAACCGGATTGATGAAATATGTTTTCCCGGAGATAGATGCAATGGACGGTCTGGAGCAAACAAAGGAGTGGCATCATAAAGATATATTTTATCACACCATGCAAGTTGTTGATAATTCTGCCAAACTTTCCGATAAAATGGATTTGAGGTTTGCAGCTCTCGTTCACGATATTGCCAAACCGGTTACACGAAAAGTCAATCGTCAAAAGGGATATACATTCCACGGTCACGATGCCGTTGGAGAACGTATGCTGGAAAAAGTTGCCAAGAGATTGAAACTATCGAATGAGCTGAAAAATTATTTAAAAAATCTAACAATACTGCACTTACGCCCTATTAGTCTAGTGAAAAATGAAGTGACTGATTCAGCTGTCCGAAGACTAATGGTTTCTGCCGGTGACGACTTGGACGATCTGATGATTCTGTGCCGGGCTGATATCACGACACGTAACCCTCATCGACTAACAAAATATATGAAAAATTTTGAAATAGTTGAAAAGAAGATGTCTGATGTCGATGAGCGAGATAAAATGAAGTCGTTTCAATCACCGGTTCGAGGAGATGAAATTATGAAGATCTGCGCTCTGAAAGAGGGTAAAAAAGTGGGTGAGATAAAAAATGCGATTGAAGAAGCGATTCTGAATGGAGAGATTGATAATGATTATGAATCGGCAAAAAAATATGTAAATAAAATTAAAGACGACATCCTAGCAAAATAATTAAGGAATAAATAATAATGAACCTTTTTAACGTGTTTTTTGAACCGAGGGAGGTCTTTACTTCACTTCTTGAACGTAAACATTGGCAAGATGCAATATTGCCCATATTCATTACAGCTATAGTTGGGTTAGGCAGCATGGTTATATTAAAAGATTTGCTTGTGGAAGTTCAATTAGTGCAAACGGAAAAATTTATTTTGGATAGTTCTAAAATTTCCGAAGAGCAGAGGGAGGAAATGCTGTACGATAGTTTGGAAAAAATCCACAATCCGTCAACATCGATGAAAGTTATGGGATATTCATCCAGCGCACTGTCAACACCTGTTAGAATTTTGCTAATGTCATTGATTGTGCTGATGATCGGCAACTTCTTTTTTGGTGGAAAATCATCGTTTGGGAATGTTCTGGTAATGACTTCTTATACTTACATGATCGCTGTTTTAGAATCGTTAGTGAAAGTACCATTAATGATCACTCAGTGGAGAATAAATATTCAAACCGGGTTGGGTCTGTTAGGCATCGGGGAGCAGGGTGATTTTATTTACAATTTTTTAAGCGGAATGGATCTTTTCTCCTTATGGCGCATTATTCTACTTGCCGTTGGAATGAGTGTATTATATCAACGGGAGATAAAGCCATTTTTAATCGCGTTGATAATTTATTGGATTTTACTGACAACCTTTTTCTCATTAATAGGGTCAATGTTTACATAATATTATGAAAAAATTATTCCTTTTATTTTTATTGTTCTCATTCGTTCATCTTGAAGCTCAAGTTTATTCGTTAAAAGAATGCGTTGAAATTGCATTAATGAACAAAGAAACCCTAAAGTCTGCGGCATTAGACATTCAATCAGCTTTAGCAGGTAAAAAAGGATCGTTGAGTCACATTCTGCCATCCATTAGTTATGGTAATTCATGGAGTGAGACAAATACACAGGAAGGAACGGCAATTTCTTCTTTTGAATTACCAGACACTACTTTGATAATGTCCTCTCCTTATGGCGGTATTTCGAATTCCTTCGGATCTTCCGTTTCAGTAAGTCAGACCATTTATGATGGAGGACAATGGCTGAACCAAATCAGGTCGGCAAATAATAATCTAACTATTGCAAAGCAATCTGCACGCCAGCAAATGATTTTGGTGGTTCTGGATGTCCATCAATCATTTTATGAATTTCTCAAGGCGCAGCAATTATTGGAAGTATCAATAAAAACGTTAGAACTTGCCAGGCAACAAATTGATTTGGTGAAACTGCAGTTCGAATTGGGAGCTGTGAAAAAAACCGATCTGTTGAAAGCAGAAGTTCAATTGGGCAGATCAAAAACTGATATTCTCATCAAAGAAACAAGCATGCGGTATGCAGAATTAAATTTGCGCAACAGTATGGGTTTAGTGGGAGCACAAGTCAATTTTACAATTATCGATTTTAACAGGCCGCATCTTTTATTGCCGAATTTGGAACAGTCCATAACTGAAATGGAAGAATACAATCCAACTTTATTAGTGGCCATGTCTCAGATTGCCGGAACAGAATTGAATAGAAAACTATTATTTGGGACACGTCTTCCAAATTTGAGCGCTTCCATGAGATACGGTTCTACGACTGAGGAATTTGAAGAGTTGACCAAAATGGACAATTGGTCATCAACTGTTTCATTATCTTTTTCTGTTCCCATATTCACAGGTTATAGCCTTTCATCAAGGCAACAGCAAGCGGCGTTGACGATCCGCAAACAACAATACAATTATATAACTCAAAAAAACAATTTACAAGTTCAACTAGAAAATTTGCTCAATTCAATTGAAGATTATCAGGAACTTATTCCCTTAAATGAACAAATTTTAGCTTCTGCGGAAGAAGATTTAAAATTGGTTCAGGAAATGTATAGTCTTGGGTCTTTGACTATTTTAGAAGTATTGGATGCACAGGTTTCCGTAAGCCAGGCTCGAAGTTCATTGGTAACAACAAAATATGATGCCAGGATTCAGGAAGCCCAATTGAGAGCGATATTAGGAACATTTGATCAAGATTACAGATAATTAGGAGATTCCCATTGGCCAAAAAAAATAAGAAAAAAATACTCATTATTAGCGGTGCCGCTGTACTACTCATAATCATCATCGTTGCAAATATATTTAAAAAAGACGACCAAATAATTAAGGTAGAAGTGGAAGAGGTGAAGAAGGGCACGGTGATTCACAAAGTGAATGCCAGCGGGAAAATACAACCGGTAAAAGAAATTAAGATCAGCGCCACAACATCAGCATGGGTTACAAAAATTACTGTTAAAGAAGGCGATCACGTGAAAACAGGACAACTACTCATCACGCTGGACGAAAAACAGCATTTAGCAGCAACAGATCAAGCACGATCAGCAGTGAATTCCGCTGAGGCCAGTCTGAAGCAAGTAGCTGCCCAAAAGAAACGTATGGAATCTCTTTACGAACAAAGGTTGATTTCTGAACAGGAACTTGAATCCATTACAGCACAATATGAATTAGCCGTCAATCAGGTCAGGCAGACAAAAGCAGCTTTAATATCCAGAGAAGATGAGTTGTCTAAGTTGAAAATGACTGCCCCAACAGACGGTGTTGTGACGAAAATTAATAAGGAAATTGGTGAAATGGCTGTCGGTAGTATGTTCCAGGCTGAAGCATTGATGACCATAGCAGATCTGACCCAAATGGAGGTGTTAGTTGACGTAAATGAAAATGATGTGATTTTTTTATCCATCGGCGATACGACTGAAATTGAAGTGGATGCATTTCAGGATACACTATTTTACGGAATCGTCAGTGAAATCGCACATGTTGCTGAAACATCTAATTTCGGGACGCAGGAACAGGTAACTAATTTTAAGGTGAAAGTACGCATGATGGAAGTTCATCCCAAAATTCGACCGGGAATGAGTGCAAATACGAATATTATTACCGATATTAGAAACGATGTGCTGACCATTCCGATTCAAAGTTTGACAGTTCGTTATGAAGGGTACGAAAATGAATTGAATTTTAAAAAGAAATCCGATAAATCTGATGAAGATAAAAAGTATCGCAGTGGGAAAAAGAAAAAAGAATTAGTCGAATTGGTATTTGTAGTACAAGATGAGCCTGCCGGAGATAAGAAAACCAGTAGAAAAAAGAAAGGACCATTTGCCGTAGGTAAACCAATAAAGGTGGGTATCAGCAGCGAAACACACTATGAAATCATTAGCGGAATTGAAGAAGGTGAGAGAGTTGTAACCGGTAGCTACAAAGCAATCAGTAGAGATTTAAAACACAATATGGTTGTAGCGTTGGATGAAGATGAATAATGGCTGATATGATCAAATTGCGTGGTGTAAAACGTTATTATGACGTGGGGGGAGAAATCGTCAGGGCGCTTGATGGTGTGGATCTCACTATCAATTATAATGAATATATTTCTATTATGGGACCATCCGGTTCCGGAAAATCCACAATGATGAATATGATCGGATGCTTGGATTCACCCACAGAAGGCACGTATGAATTTGAGGGAGAAAAAGTCCACGAAATGGATGATAATCAATTAGCCTCCATCCGTAATCGAAAAATAGGGTTTGTTTTTCAGACCTTCAATCTGCTGCCGAAATTAACAGCGCTCCGGAATGTCGAGTTACCGCTTATTTATGCGAATATTCCAAGAGAAGATCGTTTGGAAAAAGCAAAAATTGCCATAGAAAAAGTAGGTCTTACGGATAGAATGCATCATAAGCCAAATGAGCTTTCCGGAGGCCAGCGCCAGAGAGTCGCTATTGCCAGGGCATTGGTCACAAACCCATCTATTATTTTGGCAGATGAGCCGACGGGAAACCTTGATTCAAAGAGTGGTGTTGAGATAATGAAAGTATTAGATGACCTGTATGATGAAGGTAACACGGTCATTCTTGTTACACATGAAGCTTATATTGCTGAACATGCACATCGGACTTTGCACATTCTCGATGGAAAGATTAAGGAAGATGTGAAAAATAATAGACCAAAATTCAATAAAACTACTCATAAATCACACATACCTGCTTAAAAAATGTTTGCCTTAGTTGAAACGACGCGCATGGCATTAAATGCAATTTGGGGTAATAAACTCCGCGCAGGATTAACAACATTAGGTATTGTGATTGGAATATTAGCCGTCACGCTTATGGGAACTCTTATTTCAGGATTGGACCGTTCCTTTGAGAAAAGTATGTCATTTTTAGGGAAAGATGTTTTATATATCGCAAAGCATGAATGGTTTGGTGATCAGGAATGGTGGGAGGTACGGAACCGACCGGATTTAAAAGTTGAATATATTGAAAAAATCAAATCGCAAAGCAAATATGTCCAGGCTGCTGCACCTGTCGCTATGCGAACGGCTGATATTTCAAGAGGAAAAGAAACAGCCGTGGGTATTAACATACTTGGCACAACAGCAGAATTTATGCAAACGGCTTTCTTAAATATTGATGACGGCCGATTTTTTACGGAAGGCGAAGATCGAAGCGGCGCGCGTGTAATTGTAATTGGATATGATGTGGCCAATGTTTTGTTTGAAAATGAAAATCCAATTAATCAGAAAGTAAAAATGGGGCATTATGTATTTAGAGTGATTGGTGTTGCGGAAAAACAGGGAAAATTCCTGGGAATGTTTAATATTGATAATCGTGCCATTATTCCGTTTGGAACTTATCAGCGTTTATTTTCCCGTCGAGGCTGGATGCGGTTGGAGGTAAAAGTTGATCCAGAACATATCGAAGATGCTAAAGATGATATTACAGCCATTTTGCGCCGATTGCGAGGCCTGCATCCTGAAGAAAAAAACGATTTTGCAATCAATCAGCAAGGCGCTTTTCGCCAGCAGTATCAAACCATGAAACTGGCTATAGGCGGGACAGGTATTTTTATTACTGTACTATCATTGGTCGTGGGTGGAATTGGGATCATGAATATTATGTTTGTATCCGTAAAAGAACGAACGAGGGAGATAGGCGTACGAAAAGCCATCGGCGCAACACCAGGATCCATTATGCGGCAGTTTTTACTTGAAGCATTATTCATATGTCTGTTCGGTGGTTTTGTGGGTGTGACCCTAGCATTAGGAGGAAGCTTCTTGATTGATAAATATATATTTCCATCAACAATGCCAATTACATTGGCTGTCATTTCGTTAGTTATAAGTTCAGCTGTTGGAATTATAGCCGGGTTGGCGCCTTCATACAAGGCTGCTCGTTTGGACCCAATCGAGGCATTGCGTTATGAGTGAGTTGGATTAGGATATGGGAAAAACGGTAAAAAAGGGACATTTTAAAAATACGCTGAAAGAAAGTCTTCGGATGGCATTTCAGTCTATCCGCGATAATAAATTACGCTCTTCATTGACATTGTTGGGGATTGCTATCGGCGTATTTTCAGTGATCGGTGTTATGACAGCAATTACGACCATGGAATCATCCATTCAATCAGGGTTGAATGTGTTTGGCGCCAATACATTTTCATTTCAAAAATCTCCGGCCATTCATATCGGTGGGCATGGATCTTGGGAGAAATATAGAAAACGCAAAAGCATTACATATGATCAATATGAGCAACTACGTGAACGGATAAAAACAGCAGAATATGTCAGTGTAGAAGGGGATGCCTGGGGGAAGAGCATTAAGTATAAAGATAACCAGGCAAAGCGTAATATTGCCCTCTTCGCCGGAGATGAGTGGACGGCCAGAACCTATAATACATTTATTGATGAAGGACGTAATGTAACCCATGACGACGTTCACTATGGAAGAAGAATCGTCGTTCTTGGCGGTGATGCATTGGATCAGCTGTTTCCGTTTGAGTACGCCATTGGGAAGCATATTACCATTGAAGGAATTGAATTTTTAGTCATAGGGATTGCTGAAAGAAAAGGGCAGGCTTTTGGCCAAAGTCAGGATAATTATGTCATCATTCCCATTACAACTTATTTACATCATTTTGCCCATTACCGGACGTCTTTAAGTATAACAATCGAATCGCCTTCTGCAGAACTCTATGATAAAACACTGGATGAAGCAGTCGGTATTATGCGTACCATCCGTCGGGTGTCTCCGGATGAGGAAAATGACTTTGAAGTGGTATCCAATGCTCAACTATTAGACACGTTTGGGGCATTTACGGGTGGAGTAAAAATTTTCGCTTTTGTTATCAGCATCATTGCTTTGCTCGTTGCCGGCATTGGTATCATGAATATTATGTTAGTGTCTGTATCCGAAAGGATTAAAGAAATCGGAATCCGTAAAGCCATCGGCGCGAACAAACGCGATATTATTACACAGTTTCTGGCTGAAGCTGTTTTCTTAAGTGAAATTGGGGGGATTATAGGTGTTTTGCTGGGAGTGATTGGTGGAAATGCAGTAGCGCTTTTCTTGAATATTCCTGCTGTGATTCCAATGGATTGGGTTATTTATGGTTTAGTAGTTTGTTCCGTAATTGGAATTGGATTTGGTATTTATCCGGCTTGGCGAGCAGCAAATCTAGATCCCATAGAATCTTTAAGATTTGAATAGTTGTTAAATGAGTGGTTATTGATAGTTTATTGAGTTTTACATGCTATTTTACTATTGTGTATAGTTTCATATATTTCTAAATATTATAATGAATGTACAAATTTCCAAGATTAGAGTGTTCCATCTCTTTCCAATAACTTTGAATCTAAGATTCCAACTTCATATTTTTTGTATATTATCCACCATATTAGTATGGTCAGAGCGATAATAATACTCTGTAAGTAATTCATTAAAAAATCTAATAGGGGATAATCTGAACCATATATAAGAATATCAGCCTCATTTTCAATTCTTCCAGCGCCTTCTAAATATTCCACAACTCCTCTTTGATAACTGAAACCCTTTATATATTTTTGGCCGAAACTGGTAAGAGTTTCATCGCCAATTACCAAAAAAACTATACTATTACACGCCAATATGCCAATTAGTAGATTTCTCTTAGATATGAGACGATGACTACTTTTGTATATTAACTCTATTTTATAAAAATAATAGGAGATTGGAATTATTGAAATAAGAATTATAATATGAATTAATAAAATAACCTCAGGAACTTGTGATACTAATCTAATTGAAACCCATACGCTTAAAAGAACCAAAGGAACAAACAATAACCATTTCATAAAGTTTCTCCTTTAAAGCCATAATTAAATAGCCACCTTTCGGAATAAGTAACCGACGTGAAATTTATTACCGTAGGGCTTTCTCTTTTCAAATTTACGATTGCTAAACTTCCAATCATTGAATTCATGTTTCCATCATTTCACGTCAGGTTGATTGATTGTTAGGCATTTTTGTCTCTTGCCATATCTTCAAAGCTAGACACTTCAATGTTTGCTAACCTCTCAAACTCTTTTTTACTCGAAAATATTTTGATACTTTCTTCGGTAAGTTCATCCACACCAAGCACTGAACGGGCGACCAGCGCTACCTTTGTTTCCATTGCAATAATCTTAATCATTTGCTCTGAATCGATTGCTCCATTTTCGTCATACTCCACAGCAATCGTTGTGACATGACTGGAAAGTTTTTTTACCTCCACCCATAACTCTGTTGGTAATATCGCCGCCCCTTCTTCAGTAATCTCAGATAGGGTTTTGACGCATTCACCCAAATCTTCTCTAGCGTGTTTCTTAAATGTTGAATCCTCCCCAGCTAATATTGTTACATAAACACGAGTTCTTCCAATCTTTGATATTATGGAAACTATTAGCTCAATTTGCTTTGCATAGAGTAGTTCTCGCAGAGGTGAACTACGTGCTTTTGATATGAAATAAAGGCCCAGTCCACTTGATATAAGCGTTGCGAATATTCCGCCAAGACCAACAAACAAAGTTACAGTATTTGCATCCATTTTGTTATTTCATGCCTAACGAGATAACCTGCGTGAAACTTACAACTACAAGTCATTCCCTTTTTCAAATTTCCAGTTTTTATATTACTTAGCATTAAAATCACATTCGAGCAGTTTAAATATAACATTATTCCGCACCTTTCATTAATACCTTTAGCAACAAGCGTGTAGAAATATACGCCACTACTAACCCGACTACCAAAATCATCCAATCCATCTTCTTTTTCAATTATCAAACTCAATTCTTGGCTCGTTGGCAGTAGGATGTCTGAACATTCCAAATAGATGGATTAATAGGTTTACAAATGGCTTTTGTTATCCAATTTCTGTTTAGTATTTTCTGGATCCAAAAAGGATATTCTCGTAATGTTATTTAGAAATCCAAATTTGCACTAATATTTACGCCATAGTTTTGTAGCCTTCTCTAGCCTTTTTGCTTTTGCAATTGCTTCTTTAAATGTCGTTCCATCATCTTTTATTATGAATTCAGCTATTTTATTGATGTATTCTCTCTTAGCAATGATTTGGCCTGTTTCCATCGATATACCATATACAAATAATAAATAAGGAAATGGAATTGATCCCAACATTAGAGTCAAGAAAAATATGGCAATAGGTAATGACCAATAAACTAGAGGATTCTTCGAAAATACCATAGGAGCTTTAACAGCGAATTTGTATTTATAAACCCATCTACTCCACTTTGAAACTACTGATATTGAAATACACCCGAAGATTGTAGTGATTATACTAATTGCGTCATGCATATTGGTAGCGGAAAAAGTAACCTGCACAAACTTGACTGAACTTTTGTTGACCACTGAACATAATGAGGATCAAAACCCTTTGAATTGCAAAACCATGCTACCAAGTTTTTGTGTCAGGTTGACTGGGGCAACTAGAATATTGTGAAGCACAATTCAAGTGTCATTCTTCAATTGATCGAATTTGATTCTAGCGGTTTGTGCTAAGTGCGGTGCGCTATACACATATTCCAATATTGCATTAATTAATGCGCTTAGAATTGGAATTTCCTTTTCGCTTAATTCGCCAAGTAATGGATGAGCACCCACATTACCTAAATTTCTTAAGCCATGAGCAACATCCACCAAATTGTGGGGGATATCATGTTTCGCAGCGAGGTTTTCTAATTTTTTATAAAGATTATCTCCTTCTGCTTTTCGATCTTCACAAATTAGCTCAAGATTTCTTCTCATTAAAACAGCATAAGCATTAGCATCAATACTTTTCACTTTTTGTGCAGATTCATATCCTTTTTTTATTTTATCAGGTAATCCAATTGGAAGTTTTTCTTCAGAGGGGTAAAGCACTTTGTAACTGATTTCACTTTCACTTTCAATTCCATCGTGCCAACTAGAGACTGCAACGGTTATTTTGTGACAAGCTGGACACTCAAGAATTGAATATAAATCTCCATCTTCCCACGGATAACCTGTTTTGTCTTCGAGATGTTTCTTCTTATAGAGGCAAGTAGTTTGAATAATCATCGGCGAATAATTACTACAATAATTACATCTAAATTCTTCCGACGTATAATCTCTATTTTCTCTATTCATAGTTGACATTCTTTCAGTTGCCTAACGGACAGCTTCACCTGCGCCGGTTTGTATTTGATTTAACTTTTTTATTTCCAAAATACTTTCCCAATTGTACAAAACTTAAAATCTCGCTACTCGCTTAAGGTGTCAGGTGCTAGCATTGTTATACAGCAGTTTATTCATTATCGGCTATCTGATCGTCTGAATACCCTGGAAATACACTTTCCATCAGCATTCTTATAATTTTGTCAATTTCTAGGAAATACATAGGCGCATCTCTCTCTGCCATAGTTGCTTGAAATATGCCCTGTCCAACTAGTAGGTCTTCTATTCCAACATCCACTGGTTTATCAGTTTTGAGTCCATCCTCATTAATGGTTATACCTTGAACAGTCGTATGGGATCCTCGGAAAGTTTTCGATTTGTCGGCATGCCCGTATGCGTTTCTCATATACTTTCTAAACCGATGCAATAATTGTTTATCATCTTCACCAATTAAATTTGCTTTAAAGGTTTCCTCGATTGTATCGTACAGATTCATCGAACCATACTTTTTTTGCGCAGGTTTAGTTGCTGCTATTAAACTTAGGACACCTGTTTGAGAAGAACCAACTTTTAAATCTCTTGAATGGAAAGCTATCAGAAAATTTTTCAGGGCACTTTCTAACAAATGGTTGGTCAAAGTTATTGCCGCTTGATTCAACCCAAATATTAGGGCTAAAACAATTTCATGTCGCAAAGGGTCGAGCTCGGGAAAGTCATAGTGGTTCGTGTAAACGTACCTTAGAGAAAGGTACTTCTCCTGAATATTTTTCCGACAATTTTCAAGAACTTCAAGTGCTTCTTTTTGAATTTCTGGGTCTACAACTAATTTAGTCATGATTTTATCTATCTGAATAGTGCTGTATAACTATAATTATGCGTTTGTTATGACGTAAAATTCCGGGATTTATACTCGTTTCCATCGTTTATATACCCCGATAAAGATTATTATATCTATATTCATACATAACAACATATCATAAATAAGATTAAACAAATTTGAAGAAAAATTTCTGTAAATACAATAAAAATCAAAAGTCAGGGTTGCGTTAATTTGGCCTGAACTGTTTTATTTCCAACTCTTTGATAATCTTAAAATGTTTATCATTTCCGGTTATCATCGTTAAGCCGTTTACCAGAGAAGTTGTTGCCACCAAAGCATCTGCCAATTGCAGGGAATGGCTTAGATAATGACGCTCAATATAAAACATCGCCTTTGCAGAAATTTCTTCATTGATTTGAATTAACTTACAATTCCAATTTCTAATGGCTTTCCTAAATTCGATTAATTCCCCTTTATTGCGCATACCCTGCAGCAGCTCAATATACGTTACGACTGAAATAAAAAAACCGTTTAGGTTTTCAATTAGTTTAAATGCTTTTTGATTTCCACGCATATACCAAATAAGCACATCAGTATCAATAAGTATCAATATCTGCCTTTCCGTATTTTACGGACATATTCGTCAACATTCTGTATAGTGTCATTATCCTCCCAAATACCGAAAAGTTGATTTTCTTCTTCATCAAAACCGGTTTTTCCATTTTGGAAAGGAATAAGTTTTGCGCGAGGTTTGCCGCGATAGGTGATAATGACTTCTTCACCCCGATCAACAGATTCCAATAATTCTTTCGAGTGAAATCTTAAATCTTTGGAAGTAGCATGCATATTATGCCTCCGTTCTGTAGTTTACACTACGAAATGTAAACTTGAATATAATTTGTATCAATTAAAAATTAGAATATTTTGGTAAATAGGAAAATGGCTTTGTAGTCGACAATATCGGAATTCATTGACTAGTTATAAACTCAATACATAATTAATCGACTGTCCAGCATGGTAGATTGACATAATATCAAACACTGCAACATGGTATTAAGTGCAAGGACTATTTACTCAAATCCGGTACTTTCAGCAAGGACTTCAATCATTGTTCCTTAAAATATAAAGGCTATATTCTAAAGATAAACTGAATTGTATTTTGTTTATGTGGAAATTCCGGTAACATTCGGACACCATTCCGGTAATTCTTCGGACACCGAT
>CAZIFK010000012.1:0-46886 GCA_964538995.1 uncultured bacterium | reverse complement strand
TAATTTGTTTATCAACAGGTTTGTTTGCTCAAGTAGTGACGAAGTTTCAAATACCATCGGATTTGAAACTTCAGAAGTCTGTCTCTACGGCTGATACATCTCAACCGGGTTTATTAAGCAATGTCATTTCGGAAATTCGGTTGCAAGGAGACAGCAGCTGGGTCTGGCTTGGGACTGGACGAGGACTTTCAAGAATAAAAGATTCTACGACAGTAGAAACATTCTTTACAAGTTCAGAACTAACTAATGGTTCAAGTACCGGTGGTTTTTTCCCGGAAGGCGGCGTATCAGCCATAGCAGTTAAAGGGGATACCATGTTCGTCGCATTTGCCGGAAGTATTAATGACTTTCCCACAGGGCAGGGTGTGGTATTTACCTCCAACTCAACATTAGATAACCCTGCATGGATTTATTATGAACAGCCTATTGATATTACCGATGCGGACACAATCACAGTCACATATAGCGGCAGATATTTTCAGGCGTTGCCTGTGACCGTACCACAATACAATGTAACGTATGATGCATCAATTGGTGGAGGATATGTTTGGATTACCAGTTGGGCCGGTGGTCTCCGGAGGTATAACATAGATAACATGATAGAAAACATGATAAATAACACTCGTTATGAGCCTGAACGAGTTCCTATCCCGCAGGATGATCAATTAACGTTAGTCACATGCGATTCTTCTTCATATGAAAAAGTTGGTAATGATAAGATTTTAAAGAATTTCTATTTAAATCCTCGAGATCCCATTGATGGCGGCAATCATAACCATAAAACATTTTCAGTTTTAGCTTATGACGATACTGTATGGGTGGGAACTGCTAATGGTATCAATCGTGGTATTATGGGAAATCTAGGTTGTGTTGACTGGGAGCATTATGCCTATCCTTTTGAAAACTTAACCGGTAATTTTGTTGTCAGTATTGCTCGCCAAAATTGGAATGGACAGCAAATCATTTGGGCGGCGACCATGAATGCTGATGATCCCACAGAGCAGCGAGGGGTTAGTTATACTTTGAATGATGGAGCAACCTGGAACACAGCGCTGATTGGTGAACGAGTTTACAATGTATTTGCCGAAGATTCTTTGGTCTTTGCCGCAACCGAAAAAGGATTGTGGAAATCAGAAGATGGTCAGAGTTGGGCATTGTTTAAACCGGCAAAAAATATTACACCCCTTCAAGGCGATGAAACGTTATCCAGTGAAGTATTTGCTGTAGTATTGGATAGCAGACAATACTATGATGATGTGCCAGTCCTTTGGATCGGAACAGGAGATGGTGTCGGCAGATCTTCAGATTTACAGGGAAGTAATTGGCAAATCTATCGGGCTGATTATGATCCGGAAAAGATTTATGCATATCCCAATCCCTTTTCTCCAAATTCGCACAATATTCTGGATGGAGATGGTTATGTCCGTTTCCATTTAGGAAATGTGGCATCTTATATTGTGGAATTGGATATATACAATTTTGCCATGGAAAATGTGTATAGTACATCGTTGGATAGACAGAATCCTAACACAGGCGCTATTAAATGGAATGGCAAAGACAGCAATGGGCGATTAGTTGATAATGGTGTCTATTTTATCAAACTTAAGTATTCACAAAATATAAACGCGGGTCCCAGTAACCATTGGGTAAAACTGATTGTAGTCAAATGAAAAAATTAATCATTATTCTAATTTTATTTTCCGCGGTGCTTTCTGCAGCTGATTACGCAGGATATTCCGGATCCTTTTTACGTATGGGAACATCAGCCCGATCCATGGCCATGGGCAGCGGTTTTACAGCTGAACTGGATAGAGGGTTTTCTGCTTATCATAATCCTGCCGGTGTTGCCTTTTTAAAGAAAAGGCAAGCCTCTTTTATATACCATTCATTATCGTTGGAGAGACGATTCATTTCTAGCAGTTTTGCAATGCATCTGCCTCCCACTGCGGGCGTGGGAGTTGCCTGGGTAAGTGCCGGCGTGGATGGTATTGACGGTAGGACAACCGCCGGTGAACATACGAAAACGCTTTCAACATCTGAGGATGCCATTTACATTAGTTTTGCGCAGAGACTCCAACCGTGGATCAGTGTTGGGATCAATGTGAAAATTCTCTATTATCAGTTGCCAATGAATGAAAGTGACTTGACGGGAAATGGAATAGGGTTTGATATAGGAATTCTGGTAAAAAAAGGTAAGAAAATGGCCATAGGACTTATGGTACAGGACTTGAATTCTTATTATCAATGGAATACAGGTAGCGTTTTTGAAGAGGAAGGTCGTGTATATAGAGATGTATTCCCGTCCATTTTCAGAATGGGTGCTACGTACAAAACACGACAACTTTATATTGTGGGTGATCTTGGAATGATTGCCGGAGAAAAAACAGACGGTAGTCTTGGTTATTTGGGACAGTCATTAAGAGCTGGTGTTGAGTATAAATATAAAAAGAATTATTTTTTAAGAGGAGGTTATGGCAACGGACGGGTTGGTATTGGCGGAGGAATGAATTTTTCATTCATGAATAAGAATGATGCCTTTTTAGATTATGCTCTGGTAGTGGAACCTCCAACCGGTTTTGCACATGTTATATCGTATGCGTTCCATTTTTAGATTAACATCAATCTTTATATCCGGGTTTTTGTTTGCAACAGGAACTCAATTTTTAACAATTCCTTCCAATGGGTTGGAATTGGCTATTGGCTCCAGTACCGTACATAAAAACAGTATTAATCCTGCATCAATTTCAGCCAATAAATCCGGTCTTTTTTTGGATGTGTCCCACGGTTCCTGGTTGGCAGATTCAAAAATCTCATCATTGGTCATGTTATTTCCCGGTGATAATGCACATTATGGTGTGAATTTGAAATATGTTGAAATCGATGATTTAGAGCTTCGTGGCAATACACCCACCGATGAGCCTATAGCAATGTATGGTGCCAATGGTTTTGCTCTGGGTACTGTGGGAAGTTGGAACATGCTTGGAATGAAAATAGGTGCAGCTCTTCGCTGGGTACGAATTGATCTCTATACGGAAAACAGTAATGGATTTTCAGCAGATATTGGTTTGATCAAACAATTGAATTCGAAAATTAAACTGGGTGCTGCCATCCTCAACATGGGAAAAATGTCAACCATGAAATTACAAGAACCCAAGCTTCCGATACGTACTCTTGCCAGCGCCAGTTACATGATTTCTACGCGTGAGTTTTCCAATGAATTTACGTTGGGGGGAGAATTCTCCACCTTGGTGGATGGAATCATTTTTCACACATCCAATGAAACCAATTGGCATAATCTTTCTTTGAGGCAAAGCAGCAAACTTTCCAGTGAGGTGGTAGAAATTTCGGTAGGTGCAGGATTTCGATTTGGTATTTATAATTTGAATTATGGAATCCTTGTTGGTTCACAGGGATTAGGTATTCCCCAGATGCTTGATTTGACCATTTACTTTCCCTGACAATGTCTTCGGTTCAAAACAAAAACGATCGCTACCAGAAAATCATTGTCTTTTTAATTTTTATCGTTTTGGTAATGGGGAGTGTCATGATTGGGCTTTATCTCAAAATGAAGAAATTGGAAACACCCGTGGAAGAAAAACCTACTGTCGAAATTGAAAAGGAAGTTGTGGTAAAAAGCGCTGGGAAAATTGCCATTATCATTGATGATTTTGGTTATAGAAACGACGCTGTATCAAACGGATTTTTATCATTAGATGTTCATTTGACTTATGCGGTTATTCCCGGGCACGAATATAGTAGGATAATGTCTAAAAAAGCAAAAATGGAAGGATTTGAAGTAATTGTGCATATGCCCATGGGAACAAATACCCCTAGTTTTGGAGAAGAAGAGTATAGGCTGAAATCATCCATGACCAGTCACGAAATTGAACAGCGTGTGGAAAAAGTACTACAGCATCTGCCGGAAGCAGTGGGTATGAACAATCATCAAGGCTCAAAAGCAACTGTAGATCAACGGGTGATGAATGTATTGGGAACAGTGTTAAAACAGAATGGAAAATATTTTCTAGACAGCCGTACAACAAAATATACTCAAGCAGAAACTGTGATGCGTACTCTTGATGTTCCTACCGGGCGGAGAAATGTCTTTCTTGATAACGATTTCGATGAAGATTTAATCCGATTACAATTTCAAGAACTAGCAGACAGAGCAAGAAAGCATGGATTTGCAGTGGGTATTGGCCATGCAAAACAACATATGTTGAATGTATTACGACGTGAGATTCCAAAATTGAAAAAGGATAATTTTGAATTTGTTTATGTTTCTGAAGTAGTGAATTAATAATGGGTATCATGTGTAAAATACTTCGGGGGAAATTCATAGAAAGCATGCACGTAGTATATGCTGTGGTAGTGAACAGTAAAGGACAAATCGTTAAAAATTGGGGAGATCCACATTATTTAACATGTGTTCGTTCATCCCTTAAACCTTTCCAGGCTTCAACTTCTGTGATAGAAGGTGCAACGGATGCTGCGGGGTTCACGACTGAAGAGTTAGCTCTAATGTGCGCATCACATAATGGTGAAGATATTCATGTGAAAACTGCACAAGGTATGTTAAACAAGCTTGGCTTGAATATGTCTTATTACGAATGCGGCAGTCATGCGCCCTATGATAAAAATTCCAATTCAGAATTGATAAAAAATACCATTGAACCAACTCCATTGCATAATAACTGCAGCGGTAAGCACGCTGGAATGCTATGTTTATCCAAGCATTTAAATGTTGATCCAAAGGGCTACACAAACCGAGAACATCCAGTGCAAAAGGCAATAATAGCTCAAGTTAAGAAATATTCAGAGTTGGATGATTTTCCGTTAGCAATTGACGGTTGCAGCGCACCTACACCTTTTTTACCTCTTTATAATATTGCCTTAATGTTTCAAAAATTAGCCGGTAGTAATTATCCTGAATTAAACGTTTTATATGATGCAATGACGTCTAATCCATACATAATTGCCGGAAAGAATCGCTTTGATACAGATTTTATAGAAGTGATGAATGGCCGCGCTGTAACAAAAGTGGGCGGTGAAGCTGTGCGGGGGCTAGGAATTCGGAAAATAAATGGCGAAGTTCTCGGTATTGCCTTAAAAGTTTTAGATGGACATCAGCGATGCTCTCCGCAGGCTGCAATAGCCATTTTGAAAGAAATGGATTTGCTTTCTAAGGATGAAATGGACGCATTGAATAAATACAGTAAAACAACATTAAAAAACCACAGAAAACTGAAAGTGGGATCAATAGAAGTGGAGATACATTGATAAAAAATTGTAGCATTATTTGCATATTATTGTTTTTGAGCCAAACAGTGGCCCAATCCAACCATACCTTCATGACATACAACTTGCTGAATTATGATGATGAAAACAACCGTGAAGATGATTATATATTGGTTATTGAATATGTGGAACCGGACATTATCATTGCAGAGGAAGTCATAGGGCAAACCAGCTATAGTCATTTTTTATCTAATGTTTTGGAAATCATCGAACCCAGCGCCTGGTCCGGAGCTAGTTTTACAAATCAAAGCGCCAGCCAAGATATTGCATTATATTATCGTCATGAGGTCTTTTCATTCATCAATACCAGTTTAGTCAGTACAGCTCAATCTCCAGGGACGAGAGATGTGGTGGAATGGGTCATGGAGCATAATGAATCTGGTGTGCGGTTTAATGTTTATGGTCTCCATCTTAAAGCGAGTTCAGGGGAGTCGAATGCTCAACAGCGGTTGGATGAGACAACTGCCTTACGTAATTATCTTAATGATCTGCCAACAGGCAGTCATTTCATGGTAACCGGTGATTTCAACATTTACAGCAGCAGTTCATCTTCCGAACCGGCGTTTGACATGTTGACGGGAGAAAGTGCTGACAACGATGGCAGGTTATTCGACCCGATTGACCGTATCGGAAATTGGCATGCTGAGTCATGGGAAACAGATTGCGAATTTGCAGATGTCCACACACAATCGCCGAGAACAACACAATTTGGTGGGGGCGCTCACGGAGGGATGGATGACCGCTTCGATTGGATATTCGTTTCCGAGGCTGTGCTGAATGAAACCTATGAAATAAACTACGTGAAAGATACCTATTGGGCCGTGGGTAACGATGGCAACCATTGTAACCAGGCTATTAATGATGGTAATAATACATCCGTAAATGATGCTATGGCAGATGCCCTGCATGATGCGTCCGATCATTTGCCGGTCATGGCGACGTTTGCTTTTCCAGGAGGAGATCCATCTCCATATAATATTGTTATAACAGAAGTGATGGTGAATCCAGCGGCAGTTTCAGATACATATGGTGAATGGTTTGAGATTTTCAATAACGATACCATTCCCATTGATTTAGCAGGCTGGCAAATTGCTGACAGCGATAATGACCTCCACGAAATTAAAACGATTTCAATTGAATTTTATATTAATCCCGGAGAATATGTAGTATTAGGTCGAAATGGTGATAGCGTTGTAAACGGTGGATATATAGCTGATTATGAATACTCTGGATTTCAATTGGCTAACAGTGAAGACGAAATCATGGTCATTGATAATGAAGGACGGATTGTAGATAGATTGGATTACGATTCATCTTTCCCTTATTTGTCCGGATCGTCTATGTATTTGAAAAATGTTGAATATGACAATGAGGCGGACACAAGCTGGGCCATGTCCGAATTTATGTATGGTGCAGGCGATAATGGAACACCAGGCAGGGCATGGAATGATACCATCACAGCTGGGATCGATGATGAAAATCTAATCCCAAAAAGATTTGTTTTATACCCGGCGTATCCTAACCCATTTAATCCAACCACAACCATCCAATTTAACGTAGTGGCGACGCATGCGTCGCTTCTACAAGTTTATAATATTAAAGGAAGACTGGTGAAAACGTTTGTAGATGATAATCTACAACCCGGAACTCACGAAATAACCTGGAATGCTTCTAATCAACCGAGCGGGATGTATTTTGTGCAATTATCCATGGGATACCAACAGCAAACACAGAAAATAATTTTGTTGAAATAATTTCTAGTCTTAATTGACTTGCCTCACCTTCAATATTAACTTGCCGGGCACATTTTTCAGTATGTTGATCAAACTACTGATAATGTCCAATTCGATCTATGATAAAAAAACGATATTACTTCATTTTTTTTACTCTTTTATCAGGAAATATTGCATTTCTCCCTGCACAATTTGCTAATGACGTTTATGATAAATATACGTCTGTGGGCCAATTGGGTTTAGCTGTTACAAATTTTGGTGTGTTAGGTAACGGTTGGAATAAAATCAACGGTCGCATTCAGCCCTCCTGTCAGTATAAACAAAAAACAGAAATTCTCCGCGAACAGGTAGAACATTTTTCTTACGCCGGGCTTTGGATTGGAGGAAAAGTCAATGGTGTACGTCGGGTTTCCACTGCCATTGTAGACGGCGTTTTCGATTCCGGACAAGAGGGTTTTGAATTTTTTGCCAACCCCGGTGTAGAAATTCGGTCGTCTATTTCATCCACATCTCTGGACGCCATGGCACAGTATTACTCTCCCTTTGCCGTCTCTCATCAAGATTTCATAATGGACTTCAAGGATTATGGGGTTTCACCAACAGATAATTATGGTATTACTGAACATGAACCACTTGGGATTGATGTCCGACTAGAAACCTATGCTTGGAATTTTACCTTTGCTGACGCATTTGTCATTTTGAATTACACTATCAAGAATGCATCTGACCAAACAATCAAGGATATTTATGGTGGTTTATGGATGGATGCATCTGTGGCCAATATGAATTACACTAACAGATATGAACCGGGGGGTGGGTTTTCCTGGTATGATAACTTGAATGGTTTTGATCAGTCAGCGGATGCCTCGGGATTTACACGGGACATTGCCTATCAGTACGATGCCGACGGAGATGATGGTTGGGCAGAGTCTTATATTGGCGTTTCGTTATTAGGTGGTACTGTTCCGGTTCCTTATGCTAAATCCTATTATAGCCAATGGGTCTGGACCAGTACAAATAATTCTGATTATCCTCAATACGGTATGCCCTTGGTGGACTTTGAACGTTACGATGCCATGAAGTCAAACGTCCCAAAAGGAACAGGTATCGATTACACCGATGAAGGGTATCCCTCTGATCCGAACAGCTGGATGTTTCTTTTTTCCGCAGGTCCTTTCGGTAGTGTACCAGCGAATGAAGATTCAAGCATATGGGAGTTACCACCAGGCGATTCATGCAAAATAGTAATGGCTATTGTTTGTGCCCGCTGGAATGGTGCAACAGATGATTCACCTACACGCCGGGCGAATCTTTATGTTAACAATGACTGGGCACAAAAAGCTTTTGATGGTGAAGATGCCAACCGGAATAATATTCTAGATGATGGGGAAGACCTGAATAAAGATGGAAAAATCACTCGTTACATTTTACCGGAACCACCACCTGTGCCGAATATTGCTCTGCAAGTGGATGATCAAGAAGTGAGTATATACTGGCAAAATAATGCAGAATCATTTATAGATCCCATTAGCCGTGAGCAAGATTTTGAAGGATATTATATTTATGGCGCCAGGAAGACATCGGGTGAAACCGATAAGGAATTTACATTACTTGGCGAGTTTGATTTGGCTCATCCTAATTATTTGGACATCGGGTATAACACCGGGTTTGAATTTATAAGAATTGTAAACGAATTTGATGAACAGGACAGTGTAGAAATAGATGGGAATTATTACCATTATAAATTTGTGAATAGCGATGTGAAAAATGGCTGGCTCAATTATTATGCTGTGACTGCTTATGATCGAGGTGACCCGGATGCGAATTTGGAAAGCCTGGAAAGTTCTGTTTATGCAAATCGTAAATACGTGTATCCCGGAGTAAAAACAACCAGTGACTGGGCCGGAAAGCCAAGTGTGTATCCAAATCCGTATCGCGGTCAGGCAAAATGGGATGGTTTTGGCAGCCGAGGACGACAAATCTGGTTTCAGAATTTACCGGAAAAAGCAGAAATCAGAATTTTCACATTAGCAGGTGATTTGGTTGATGTTTTGGATCATGATAGTGATTACATTGGAAGTGATATACAAAATATAGATGACCGAAAAACCCCTCTGTTCAGTGGTGGAGAACATGCCTGGGATCTTATCACCCGTCACGACCAATCAGCGGCGACAGGATTGTATTTATTTACAGTTGAAAATTTGGATACCGAAAGTTCATCATTTGGTAAAATTAAAGAAGGTAAATTTCTGATCATTAAATAATAATAAAAAAGGAGAACATAATGAAGAACCTGTTAATAGTTAGCTTATTCATGTTGAGCAGTATTTTTGCTCAAGTTGATACAACGATTTATACAATCCAATCTGGTTCATTTCCTGATGGTACACCGGTAACTGTATCAGGTGTAGTCACTGCTGGGTCGGGTGAAACCCCGGACGGCAGTACTGCATTTTACATGCAGGATAGTAGTGGTCAATATTCCGGCATCAACGTTTACATTTCCAGTTCATCAGGGTTCACTGTAAATCGTGGGGACAGTATTCAAGTTAGCGGTGATACAAAAGAGTATTATGGTAAGACGGAAATTGAGAATGTTACTGCTATAGTTGTTATTGCAACAGGCGCTTCACTACCCAATCCAGAGGTATTGACGCTAGACCAGGCAGATTGGGAGCCATGGGAAGGGGTTTTAATTCAAATTCAAACTGTAACAGTTATTAATGCTAATACCGGTTATGGCGAATGGTGGGTGACTGATGGAACAGACACTTTGGTAATTAATAACGCTGGGAATTATTCATTTATACCTTCAGTAGGAGATACAATCAGTTCTATCACCGGTCCTTTGAATTATTCGTATAGTGAATATAAAATAATTCCTCGTGATGATAGTGATATCGTAGGTCCGCCACAAGTAAGGGATATATCCATAAGTCCCTCATCCCCATTGGAAAGCGATGTTGTTACTGTATCTGCAACCATTACAGATAATGGCACGATTGCCAGTGCAACACTCAAATATAATACAGGCTCAGGTGATACAGATGTAATCATGACAAATACAACAGGTGATACATATACAGGGACAATACCGGCACAAACGGTATGGACTACTATTGCATTTACAATCACGGCGGTTGATAATGAAGGTAACAGTACTACATCCGATGAATCTTCTTATGTAGTGATTCCAACTGGTGGTACGATCACCTCCATTTATGATATTCAATATGTCAGCGATCCTGGAACGGATGACGCCAGCCCGCTGGATGGGCAAATCGTCACCATTAGCGGTGTGGTTACAGCCGAATTCTGGGGCAGTAGTAGCAATCGTTACCTCTACGTCCAAGATACTGAAGGACCATGGAATGGAATTGTTGCATTTGAATATGGTGGCTGGGACAGTTTTGATTTCACAACATCATCCGGTACTACCAATTCTGTAGCTGAAGGGGATAGTGTTACATTAACCGGAACCGTTGATGAATACTACGGCTTAACTGAAATCGTGGATGTAACAGAAGTGATCATTCACGGGCCTGCTGTCAATATGATCAGTCCTTCAGTGGTAACGGCCGGACAGGTTATGACGGGTGGCTCTGAAGCGGAAGCCTATGAAGGATGTTTGGTTAAAGTGGATGGCGTTACTGTTGATGATGCTGATCTCGGTAATGGGGAATGGTCCATAAGTGATGGTACGAATTCCATGCGAGTAGATGATATTTGGGATTACTATTATTTTCCTGAAGATGGACAGGTGCTGGCTGGCGTGGCTGGTGTTATGACTTACACATACAGCAACACAAAACTTGAACCGCGTCTAGCCCGCGATGTTGTGGAAGTGCTAGGTGATCCTGTCCGTCTGCAGCGAATTCAACAGGTATTATACAGTGACCTTATAAAAGCTGGCGAAGACAGCGAATCGGATATTTCCTATATGTTTGGTGACACAGTTACAGTTGAAGGTATTGTAACCATGCCAACAGGATTGAGTTATGCCGGTGCAGGGATTAAGTTTATTTTCCAGGATGAGAACGGTGGTCCATGGAGTTCAATCCTTTCTTACGACCCGGATAGTTCAGCATTCCCGGTTCTTTATGAAGGGGATCGAATTCAAGCGACTGGTTATGTATATGAATATTCAACCGGTCCGGCGAATATGACGGAATTGTTCATAACAGAACCCGTCAACATCCTTGAAGTTGGTGTTGCCTTACCCGTTCCTGAAGTGATTGGAACCGGTGATTTGCGCTGGCCCACGGAAGCTGAACAGTGGGG
Source organism: uncultured bacterium (assembly GCA_964538995.1). GTDB lineage: Bacteria > Fidelibacterota > Marinisomatia > Marinisomatales > TCS55 > JADFRD01. Next base: position 35,571 of record CAZIFK010000012.1, on the reverse strand, counting down.
CAATGTCACAGTAAAAATGTTAGAAGGCATCGTGACCAATAATGATCTACAATACGAAGTGTTTGAAGTGGACGATGGCTCCGGCGGCGTTTTGGTAGATGACGATTCAGATAGTATTTCTACTTACTTCGAATCAGTCGGCCCACCACCCGTGGGAACGTTTATTAGTTCTATCCAAGGCTGGGTCTATCATCACTACGGAAGCTATGCAGATTCCACAGCTTACAAATTGGAACCTCTCTGGGTATCAGATATTGAATTTGGAGCCGGGCCACCAACGATTTCTGATGTATCAAGAGATCCTTGTACGCCTTCCACATCAGATGCAGTTACGGTAAGTGCTGTAATCGAGGATAATTCTGCTATTGCTTCCGCTGACATTATGTACGCGGTCAATGGTGGTACGTATGGATCAGCTTCAATGACATTAGGTACTGATAATACATGGACAGGAACCATTCCGGCAACGGGTTCTGATGGCGCGCAAGTAGATTATTATATTTCAGCTACCGATGACGGAAGCGATCAGGATGCTCCTAAAACGAGTACTTATCCTTATGATATTGACGTATCTCAACATGGTTATCTCACCTATGCTGCTGGTGGTGTAAGCGATATCAGCGATATCCAATATACTCAATGGTCAGCGGGAGATTCTCCTTACAACGGATGTGAAGTAACAGTTACAGGTATCATTACTGCCGATACTGCCCAATATTATTCCGGATATGGTGCCTATGCCTTGCAAAGTGCATCAGAACAATGGAGCGGAATTGTGTTTGACGGCTGGGATGACGATGAATTCACCAGCGGAGATGAAGTAACCATTACTGGTACTGTGGAAGAATATGATCCGGCATGGCACTTTAAATATGATAACAATACCAAGCTCATCAATATATCCAGCGTTACAGTTAACAGTACAGGCAATGCGATAGCATCCATGAACGTAAGTACTGCTGATCTGGCGCAGGATGCCGATGAAGTTGAATCCTATGAAGGCTGCTTGGTGACGGTGTCCAATGTGACGGTATCATCAGTGAACTCATATGATTGGTCTATTGTTGATGGCTCCGGTGTTGAATGTCTCATTGATGATGATATGGCCACCATGGCCGCCAACAGCTTCATGAGCGGCCTTGAAGAAGGATCGACACTCGGAAGTTTAACGGGTATTTTCAATTTCAGTTTTGGTACCTATAAAATTCAGGTACGCGATCTCGCAGATCTTGGACAACTAGGTATTGATGATGATTTTGAAGGTATTGCCAGAGAATTTGCTCTCTATCCTAACTACCCAAATCCATTCAATCCTGAAACTCGCATCCGGTTTCAATTAGCAAAACATTCCAATGTAAAGCTGATGATCTATGATATTCTAGGCCGCAAAGTCAGGACATTGGTATCAAATAAAATGGATGCCGGTCATCATGTGGTTAACTGGGATGGGTTGAATGATGAAGGCGCTAGCGTTGCTTCCGGGATGTATGTTTATCGTATCAAAGCTGACGATTTTATCGCTCATCGGAAGATGCTCTTGGTGAGATAAAAAGCAAAAGCCTTCCGAAAGCGTTCTTGGATCAATATATCAGGAACGATCTTTCGGAAGGCTTTTAAAACGTAATTATGTAAAACGTGACCAGAATTCGGACCATTATGAAATTACATTTTATGCATCACATTTTACACTTTACGTCTTTATTCAATATGCGCTGGCTGGGACCTCTTTTCATTCTGTTTGTTCTTTCTTGTTCTCTTTGGGAATACGAGGATCCATCTGCCCTAAATGAAAACGAAGTGCCTGAAACGTATTTATCCCTAATCGCCAGCGATACAATCTTTGCGCATTTAGATTCTTTAACGGGTGAGATTATCTATGCCATAGATGAGGAACCAACCCCCGGATTGATCTGGGATACTCTAACCTTTGCATTTACAACCATTACAACAAGTAAACAGCAACTTCATTGGTGGGGTGAGGATAAAGATGGCGATATTATTGGATATAAATATAAATGGAGTTCAGATTCAGTATGGACATTTACAACAGAAGAAGAAGGCGTTTTCTATGTCCCTATCCGCACAGATCTTGATGTATTTAGTTTTGAAGTAAAAGCAGTTGATAATGACAGTCTAGTGGATGCCACACCTGCTAAATTAACTGTACCCATTCGTAATTCTTCACCGGAGATTAGTTTTCGATATCGAAGTAATCCGTTCGTGGATGATATACAAAGCGACACAAGTTTAACATTTCCGACTAGGACATTTGTATGGGACCTCACTGATCAGGATGGGATTGAAACCATTACGTATATATATTATGCTTTGGATGATACCTGTGATACATGCTGGACACAATTGGATGCAGCCGCTTATTCGAGTATAACTTTGACGGATTTAGCAATCGGTTATCATCGATTTTTTATCAAAGCGAAAGACATCGCCGGAGCCGAAAGTGAGATCATTTATTTCCCCGATGATACTAATCCAAATGAGCCTGGTTTTTGGCGCGTAATGTCCATTAAGGGAGACGTATTGCTAATCGATGATTTTATGCAGGACAGTCAAAATAAAGCTCAACATTGGTATAAATCTGTTTTAGATACTATTCTGGGTGTCAGTCAATATTCAGTATGGGAAATTGGCAGTGAACTTCCTTATTCCGGAACCGATGTTTCTGCAAACCTAAAGTATTTCAACAAAGTTATTTGGTATGCAGCCTATACTGGAGGTGAAACGTATAATGAAGCCGGTAGCAGTATTTTGAATTATGTTATCGATGGAGGCCACTTATTTCTTAATGCGCCTGAATTGAAGGATTCTACATTTACATGGTTTCCTTTGAAAGATGCTTCAGTTATCAATCCATCAGGTCGTCTTTACTCTGGGACGAAACTAGAATCTCAAATTACTGATAGTCTTGATCTGGGTTTAACATCGTTGGTGGCGATTCGTGTAAAAGGATTTTCCCCGGACTCAAGTCAATTCAGTTCCATAAAGAGTTTATATAAAGTGGAAGAAGCCGATAGCACCGACGAATGGACAGGTTCTCCAAATGTATGCAGTCTTGGTCGTTTCAAGATATCCCCAACTGAAGAATCGGGAAAAGTCGTACTCTTCTCAATACCTTTGCATAATGGTTCTACACTGATTTTAGATGGGAGTAGATCTTTTTTAAATTATTTGATACATGAAGAGTTTTCCGAATGAAGCGTTATCTGATAATCGCATTATTCCCAATGTTTCTTTTTTCCCAAAGTAGCGGCTTGATTTCCGGAAGAGTCGTTGATTCAAAAACAAATGAAGGTCTCGCTGGCGTCAATGTTATGGTTAAGGGAACATATTATGGAGCAGCGTCAGATTTGGACGGCCGTTTTCGTATTTCCGGAATGTCATTTGGGGCACACGATATTGAAGCATCCATCATCGGATATAAGATTTTATTGCAAACAGGAATCAAAGTACAACCAGGTCAAACGACGGTATTGAATTTCAATATGGAGGAAACAGTATTGACACTAGGAGAGGAAGTGGTTGTTATTGGTTCCAAACCTCTCTTTGATGTGGATGAAACATCCAGTGTAACTCGGTTAACGAGTGAAGATATTTCTAATAGAGTCGTTTCCAGTGTAGAAGATATTTTATCAGAGCAAGTGGGTGTTACCACTCAGGATAATGAAATTCATATTCGAGGTGGGCGTATTGATGAAAGCATGTTTATTGTTGATGGCCAATCGATTAAAGATCCACTTTCCGGCTATTCTGGAAATCTATTTATTAATCCGGAAGCGATTGAAGAATTGGAGATTGTGACCGGGGGCTACAGTGCAGAATATGGCCAGGCTATGTCTGGAATTATTAACATTAAGCTGAAGGAAGGTCGGGATCATTTTGAAGGAGCTGTCAAATATTCCAGTGATAATTGGGGATTAGGTCAGGATGTTATTACTCATTATTCTACAGATAGAGTAGAATTTAATCTTGGTGGCCCCGACCCAATATTAGAAATATTATTACCTATGTTAGGGTTGGATTTACCCGGTGCGTTTTCCATTTTTGTAAATGGTTATGGAAAAACGTATGACAGTAATCTTCCTACAGCGAACCAAATTTATCCACATCGTTTTTGGTCAATTCCCGGGATAAGCGATAAAACTCAAAATGAATTAATGTCTTCATTAGCACCCCGTGAAAATAATGATTGGCATGCTCTATACAAACTAACATGGGGAATTTCACCGAGGAAAAAGTTGAGCATTTCTTATGATATTTCATTGAATATAAATCAGGGCTATTTCATGCCCAGGGCATTTTCATCTACATACTATCCATATACTTACCAGGAAATTTTGAATAATTACAATACAATTACCCGCGAAACACGGTTGTTGAATTTAAACTGGACACATACGTTGAGTACTCAATCGTTTTATGAAATCACCATGGGCAGGTTTTTAACTTTAGAACACAGCGCTGTTCAAGATCTCCATTGGGGCGAATATAAAGAACGGCTGGACTTGGATCCTATCAACTACACCGTGATTGATCAGGATGGGAATATTACTATTTCATACGGCGATGAATTTTTCGATACCGGGGTAGCTCCGGAATGGTATGATATTTCCAGCGATAACTATCGAATCGATGCTGATTGGACATATCGTACCAAAACTCGCCACAAGATCAAAGCCGGAGTGGAAAACACCTTTACTGAAATCCAAGTGGTTGATATTGATGAGCCATGGGCAGGAACCTCTGGCTTTGGCGCCAATTATGATATGTATAAAGCAAACACTACTTTTGGCGCTTTTTATGTTCAAGATCGAATCACCTTTGAAGGAATGACCGTTAATATTGGTATGCGTTATGATTATTGGTTTCCTGGGAAATATGTGGAAGATGCCATCAATAATCCAAATACAGTTATCATCACAGATATAGCTCGTGAAAAATTTAATAAGGAAACATTTGAATTATTTGGATACAAAGGTAAGGGGAGATTCAGCCCGCGCTTTGGCATATCCCATCCGGTAACCGATAATGATGTTCTTTATTTCTATTACGGACATTTTTCCCAATTACCCACATTCCAATATGTCTATGCCAAATTGAATTCCGTTTCCCAATCAACCTATCAGGTCTTTGGAAATCCAAATTTGAATCCAAAAACAACTGTTCAGTATGAGTTAGGTATTAAACATCGATTTAATGAAGATCAGGTGTTGGAATTGAAGGCGTATTGGAAAGATATGTTTGATTATGAAACGTCCCAAACGATTACACCTTCAAATCCTAAATTTGCTCATTTACGTTTTAATATGTATTTCAATGCGGATTATGCCAGAGCCAGAGGGGTTGAAATGATCCTGAAAAGCAGGGTCTTTAAACGATGGTATGTAGACTTGAATTTCAATTACTCGATCATAACTGGAAAAAGCTCATCTCCATTAGATAATTTACTTGTCCAAGCCGGCGCATTGAGCGAAAAGCCCCTGGGTGAGAATTATATGAGTTGGGATAAACCATTTCAATTTTTTAGTAACGTATATTATAACCATCCGGCTAACTGGGGAGTTTCCATGCGTTTTGAGTTTGGTTCAGGTCGGCGATATACCAGATCTATCCCTGGGACAAATGATTATGAAGACGGCATTAGATATGTAAATGATATTCCGTACTATGTTGGTCCGAGAGATGGTAATAATCCTAATGCTTATATCAGTGATTATACTCCAGAATTATTCAAATTACTGGGAATGGAAAATATTAGCGGGTATAGCATGGTGGACTTAAAGCTTTATAAGTCATTTAACATTGTCGGAATGAAATATAAACTGTATATGGAAATTGAAAATATTTTCAACGAACATATCCCGAGGAGAATTAACCCTTACACCGGAAGAGGGTATAATCCGGGAGAAATCATACCTTACAGCATGATAAGTCGACCCAGCCCTAATAATGATCCATCTCGGATTGGAAAACCGCGAACAGTAGAGTTAGGACTTCAGGTTCTTTTTTAATGCGCAAATTTTTAATAACATTTTTAGTCGTTTTCACAATTGTTCAAGGACAAAACTTTTTCCCGATACTTGGCGGTCAACGAGTGGGAACTTCCGTATTTACGTTTTTGAAAATCGGCGTCAGTGCAAGGGCTGTCGGAATGGGTGAAGCAGTGGTTGCGTTACAGCAGGATGCTGCATCTGTATATTATAATCCAGGAACTATTGCTCAATTTGAACAAACAGAATTTTCTGCTTCACGAATACAATGGCCGGCAGATATTAATTATGATTTTTTCAGTTTAACGCGCAGGATTAAAGGTCGGCATTACGCTGGCTTGGCTTTTGGTATTTTGCATTTGGCGCCTATGCAGGAAACCACAGAGTATTTGCCTCATGGCACCGGTAATTATTTTGTCTATGAAGACCGCTTTATTGCATTAACCTATGGGGCGCGCATGACAGACAGATTCAGCTTTGGCATTACCTTGAAGCAAGTGGAGGAGAATCTGGCAGGTCAAACTATGAGTGCTACCATGCTGGATATGGGAACCTTTTATTGGACAGGATTTCGTTCATTGCGCTTTTCAGCTTCTATTTCACATTTTGGACCTCAAGCCAAACCAGATGGAACGTACGAAAAACAAGTATTAGACACAGAAACCGGCGAAGAAAAAATTATTATTACTGAATTTGAATCCTTTTCACCGCCAACTGTTTTTCGTGTCGGCGCAGCGATGGATATATGGCAGACGAAAACGCAATCAATTCTTTTTGCTCTACAGTTGAATCATCCAGTCGATAATGCAGAAAATATTTCGACGGGAGTAGAATACAGCTTTGCCAATATATTCTTTTTACGAAGCGGATATAAAATCAATAAGGAGGAAGAAAATGTTTCCTTTGGAGCAGGGTTGATTATCCCAATTGGCAAACTCAAACTCCGCATTGACTATGCCTATGCAAATTTTAACCATTTATCGGACCCACAGAGATTATCAATAGGGGTTGCATTTTGAATGAGATGAAACCATTTTTTGTCATTGTTATGATTAGTGCTTTTTTTGCTTGTGTGGAAAAAATGCCACTTCCTGATTCTTTAGACGATAACACTAAATTTACTGCAGGAGATACAATCTATTTACTTATTCAGCCGATTTGGGATGAGTCCGTGGGTCTGCAGTCACCAATCGAAATTTCCGTGGCTCAAGATGGCCGTGTATTTGTGGCTGATACAACGGCGAAATCAATTTTTGTATTTAGTCAAAATGGTGATTTGTTAACTGGCTTTGATGAGTTACGAAACTTACCTATGAAGCCTATTGATGTAGATATAGATCAAAAAATGAATATTTATTTCATCGATGGTAGTCAAAAAATCTTTGTCTGGAACCAATATATCAATAATGTGGGTGTTGAGGAAATGGCTGTATCCGGCTTATTTTATAATGAAGATGCTGGATCGGTTACAATTGATGCTTTTTCCCAAGAATGGTCGATTTATTTAGAGAATATTGACTGGACACTCCAAAGCGTAAATTGGGGTAACCCTCAAAATGTGATTGATTCACTGCTTGCTCCTCATATTTTTTATGATGGTTCACATCCAATTCATTCATTTAATGATATTTATTATGAATCTGAATTTTCTACGTTTTCAGGTCTTTCAGCCACTCGTGATGAAAGCAATTTCATTTATGCATTGGACTACATACATGATCGCATTGTACGTATCGACCTTCAGCGGACACATCTATTGAAGTTGTCCAATGGAGAAACGATTTGGACACATCGGGGAGTATTTAAGTCCTCTATTTCTGAATCAGGTACAGGCGCTGGAACAGTCAATCAGCCACTGGGTATTGATGTGGATTATAACGGCAATATTTATTATACCCAAACGGGAGATTTTTTTTCTGTACATAAAATTCGACCCGTTACGTTCGGGACATATACTACCTATCCATCCGTGTTTCAACAGGGAACCAATGAGATTATGGATCTTTATCGATTTTCAGATCCATTTGATGTTGCTGTGGACAATAAACAATTCGTTTATGTTTCCAATACAGAAGAGCAGGAAATTCAGGTGTTTAATTCTGACGGGCAATTTTTTCTTAAGGCAGGAGTGGAAAATTTTACCGTAGACACAACACTATATATTTTTAACGGTATTGATACGGTAGCAGTAGACACATTTGTAACAATAGAAGAAAAGGGGTTTTTGGTTGAACCGCAGGGTGTCACTGTAGACAGTAGGGGAATTATTTATATATGCGATACCCCTACAAGTCGTATTTTACGATATAGACTTTCCAATCAATTAGATGAAGATTTGCAGCCGTTTCAGTAAAGGAATAATAAGCCTTTACGTTTTATCAATTTTAGCAGGACAGGGGACTGAAACTGCTTTTGTTAAATATTATAAATCCGATCGCGATTTCATCGCTGATGTTCCCATGTTTGCCACAGAGCGCATAGGGCAGGCTCATCTGGAAGTGACTTTTAATGAAATTAAACAACCGGTACTGAAGAAATGGCTGAACAATAATCACGATTTAATCAAAGAGGAAATGTTTGTTTATACCAAGTCAAATACCTTGCAGAAAAGACTATTTCTTGGTGGAGATCGCAGGACTGAAAAAATAATTCACTATGGTGAAAATGAGCTATGGAGTGTTGAATTCAGGAAATATTCTGTATCAAAAAAAGATGCTGTTTTCTTTATAGGACAACAAACAGAATTTGTATTAAACGGCAGTGACGAAATTCATCAAATCATTTTTCGCACAATAGATAATCACGAATATGGAACCATCTATCTCACATATGACCACCTGGGATTTTTGCAGGAAGAAGTTTGGCGGATACTTCCTGCTGATGAAATTATACGAAAGTTTGTATATCATTTTGACATTATAAATAACATTCAGAAAATCTGGGAATATGGAAAAGATGGCAATGAAATAAGTCATGTTGCATTGAGTATGGCTCCGGAAGATAAATTATACACAACGCCACCACCCCGGACTGGTAATGTGCTTGATGAAGCTGATGTTATATTGCAGGAGTTGATATCTAATAGAATGGTAGCTCCAATTCCGGCTTTTATACCGTATACTGATTGGGACAGAATAATACTCATTAATGGTGATGAAATGGATATTGTCTTTGTTGCTATTGATGATAACTATCTTCGGTTTTCTCTTCCTTATGAATCAGATGTTTTAAGTATTTCGTTGGATAGAATATCCTCCGTGACAAGTAAATATGGAAAACGGATATTTCCTTAAAGTAGAAGGAAAAGGTAAAATGAAAGACGGTATATTGTTATGAATCAAATATCACATATCATCAATTCTCATTCAGCCTATCGTTGCAACTCCTTCAAACTTCTGACTAAATTAGGACATGAAACACATACCTAAGGGTTTTCTTTTATTCCTTTTTTCAAGCATTCTGCTGACTCAGAGTACGTATCCCCCACCCACTAATCTGGTCACAATTCCAACAGCCGGTACTCTTGTTCGCGGTAGTTTTGCCATGAAACTTCATATTCAGAAAAATGGTGGTTTAACTTCAGGATTAAAAGTAGGTATTACGGATCGCTTTCAATTTGGACTTTCATACGGCGCTGGTAATCTCATTGGTGATGACAGTCTTCGCTGGTATCCCCGGCCAGAAGTAAATATAAAATATCGTCTTATTGATGAAACAACATCCATGCCGGGCATTTCCCTTGGAATAGATACACAGGGATTTGGTTCTTTCAATAATTCCGATTCGTTGAAACGCTATGAAGTCAAGGCTTATGGTTTGTTTTTGTCAGCCAGTAAAAACTGGACGACACCCTTGGGAAATATGGGTTTTCACAGTGGAATGAATTATAATTTTACTGAAACGTTAGATGGAGATGAAGATATAAGTTTGTTTATGGGTTGGGATTTAGAATTTAATCCGGAATTATCTTTTTTGCTTGAATACAACGCCGCTTTGAATGAAAATGATATGAAAGCAAAAGACATTGCAATCAGTCGAGGTGGATATTTAAACGCAGCTGTGCGCTGGACATTTGTGGAACATCTCCACATAGAGTTAGATTTCAATAACCTACTTTTTGATAAAGACCGGGTGGATTATTTCAACCGGGAGTTGAAAATTATTTATATCGAATATTTTTAAAAAATAATTTTTAAAACGTAATTTTTAAAATATTTCCTTTACGTTTTACGCATCACGTTTTATCAAATATGTCAAAACTAAAAGAAACACGCCTATCTACAGAAAAAATCTTTAAAGGGACATTCCTTGATGTCAGGCGGGATAAAGTCTCCCTGCCAAATGGTAAAACATCATCCCGGGAATGGATAAATCATCCTGGGGCAGCGTGTGTGATTCCTGTCTTACCCGATGGTAAAATCGCACTCATTAGACAGTATCGTTATCCTGTGCAGGCGGAGATGATTGAGTTACCGGCCGGTAAACTGGACGTTGGAGAAACTCCGGAGGTGTGCGCCAGAAGGGAACTGGAAGAGGAAATCGGTTACTCTGCAGGCAAACTGACATTTGTTTGCAACATTCATCCGGCTATTGGTTTTGCCAGCGAAAAAATGTGGATCTATTTAGCTGAAGATTTAACCAAAACAATAGAAAATACCGACCATGATGAATTTTTGGAATTGATGCCAACTAATCTTGATGAAGCCGTCCAAATGGTGTGGGAAGGAACAATCACTGACGTGAAGACCATTATTGGCATTTTATGGTCGGAAAGGCTTTTAGACAGATGATTAAAAAAATCATTAACAATTTTATTGTATCTTCTGTACAAATGAAAGTCCTCTACATTTAGCAAAGGGGTATTTTATATATTGAACCTATTTATGTATTAATTGTATATTATGTACATAATGTACAGGAATTGAATTATGACAAAAATATCCACATTAGAAGCCCGCAAAAATTTGGCTAGTATAATCAACTCCGCTCAATACGGCAAGGAGCGAATCATTCTTACTCGTCATGGTAAAGCTGTTGCAGGCATTATTTCTATTGATGATCTAAATCTTCTGGAAGAACTGGAAGACCGCTTGGATCTCAAAGAAGCACTTGAAATAATGGAAGATGAAAAATCTGGTTTTGTAGATTGGGATGATGTGAAAAATACTATATAATATTTACTGTGCCTTATAAAATCCAAATTGAAAAACATGCACTAAAGAAATTAGGGTTAATACCAAAGCATTTTAAAACCCAAATCAAATCCAAAATTTCACTACTTTCTGAAAATCCCAGGCCTTCAGGAATAAAAAAGCTGTATAATAATAATTCGATTTATCGTATCCGCCAAGGGAATTACAGAATTATTTATTTTATAGATGACAAAGAAAAACTTGTAAAGATTCTAAAAGTGGGTGACCGAAAATATATATATAAATAAGCTAATTTGATATGGCAAATTTTTAAAACATATTCGTTTTACAGAATAGACTAGAATGCCTACACTGCCTTTTGACTTTGTAAATTACATATATGAAATCAGGTTTATCCTCTCTTCTTAAAACCAAAGCCCTCGAGTTCGGTCTCCAAAAAGTCGGCATCACAAAAGCAGTTTCAACTCCAAAAGAAAAAGCTAATCTCAATACATGGATAGATCAAGGCTACCACGAAACAATGAAATGGATAGAAAAACGAAAAGATGAAAGAGGAGATATATTCAAATATTTCCCTGATGCAAAATCAATTATTTCTGTGGGGATGAATTATTTTACTGATTACAATCAGGAAGATTTACAGTCGAATTTCAAATTCAGTAATTACGCATGGGGGGATGATTATCACGATATATTAAAATCGGGATTATATAAACTATTGGGTTGGCTGAAAGACGAGGTCCCTGAGGTAAAAGGTGTTGTTTGTGTTGATACTTCACCGGTCATGGATAAAATTTGGGCGCAGAGAGCCGGTTTGGGATGGCAGGGTAAACATACCAATTTAATTACCCGAGATTACGGCAGCTGGATTTTTCTGGGTGAATTGATATTAGATATTGAGCTTAATTATGATGAATCTTTTGCCATTGACCTTTGTGGTTCTTGTACGGCTTGTATTGATGCCTGCCCAACCAATGCCCTTGGGGAATATGAGATATATGCTGAGAAATGTATTTCTTATCTCACCATCGAATATCGAGATCAACTCCCAGATGACAGGTCAGAATTGCATGATTGGATCTATGGGTGTGATATCTGCCAGGAAGTCTGTCCCTGGAATCAGAAATTTTCACAAATAACGGATAGAAAACATTTTCAACCTAGGAAAGAAATTATCGCTTGGTTAGATGAAAATTGGCAAGTTTTAAATGAAGAAGGATTTCGTAAATTATTTAAAGGATCTGCAGTAAAAAGAACGAAATTTTCAGGATTATCAAGAAATATTAAACTAAATGAGGGCTTTACAAAACCTGATGTGTGAAGAAAAAAGAGGTAAAATTTTTAATTTGTGCAATAGGTTTTGCAAAGCCCTCAAAATACATAAGGAGGCAATATGCCGAGAATAGGAGTTGTTCTGTCAGGATGCGGAGTCAATGACGGGGCAGAAATTCATGAATCTGTCATCACAATGCTGGAATTGGACAAAGCAGGTGCCGAGATGGTTCTAATGGCGCCAAATATTGATCAACTCCATGTCATCAATCACTATACCGGTCAGGAAATGGATGAATATAGAAATGTTCTTGTAGAGTCAGCTAGAATCGCCCGCGGGAATATTAAAGATATGGCTGAAGTCTCATCTGGCGATGTGGATGCTTTGATTTTCCCCGGTGGATTCGGTGTCGCAAAAAACCTATGTGATTATGCTATGGCAGGAGATAATTGTTCTATAAATCCCGATGTACTAAAGCTTGCCAAAGAAGTCCATAAAGATAATAAACCGATTGGAGTTATGTGTATAGCTCCGGCCATGATGGCCAAAATCCTGGGCGAAAACACTGAACTGACCATTGGTTTTGATGAACAAACAGCTTCCGACATCAATGCCATGGGAGCAAAACATATTACGTGTCCGGTGGAGGATATTATTATTGATAAAGAAAAGAAAGTGGTTTCAACACCAGCTTATATGGAAGCGAATAGTATTAAAGAAGCTGCAGAAGGTATTTCTAAGTTAGTTTCTGAAGTGTTGGCCATGACTCAATAAAAATCAATTCGTTCCCAGTTAAAATAATTGAAGGAGAAATTTCTATAAAAATCTAATCGGATATTTTTAATTTAATCGATCCTAAACCAACGGACATATCCAACTTAATTGTTGGTCTGTCAGGATCCCATTCTTTCGATACATATTTATTTCCTTTTTTAACCAAATCCTTCACATCAACTGATGATAGAAAATGACCATGGACCCGGGCAGAAATATTTACATTATTAGGTAAAATCAATTCAATTGCACCCAATCCAACATCAACATCAATATCCATGTCACGATTGATTGTACCAGCAAAATCAATGTCGGCTGCTCCTAGTCCAACGTTAATATTGACAGCTTCTGCTCGCAAATGACTGAGGCCAATCCCTTTAAATTCACCCATCCCGGCTTCAATATTTACTTCTTCACAAACAATAGGATTTTGTGAATCAATATTGAGGATTGCTGATCCCATTCCGCATTCAATATCCAGACTTTGGATTTGCATTCCAGTCAAGTCTATTTCAGTCTCACCCAAGCCAAAATCCAATTTCATCTCAATCGGTACGGATAAGGGAAGTTTATATTCACTTTTATTATGAAAATGATTATCATTCCAGTTAAATGAAAATTCATGATCAATGGCATTTGTTCTGATTTCTAATAAACCGGTTTTCCCAAAGACATTGTATTCCACTTCAGGAGAGTCAAAATAACGCGGGTTATATTCTGCAAAACCATCAAATTCATGGGGGTTATCAATATTCGGTATTAGAATTAATTCACCCATTTTAAAATCGAATTTGGCTTCCAGTTTATCAACACCTTTGATAGAATAATGATAATGATCACGTATAATAAAATCATCTTCATCATCGCGTTGTAAACCTTTTCCAAATAATGGAATGATAGAAATGAGTAAATATATAAGTGTTTTCTTCATATTAAAAATTGTAGTTAAGTCTTATGGTTGTTTCTAAGTAATCTCTTCCATCCAGCGGTTTAGCAATATTCACTGACCAATGCAAATCCTCTTCATCACCGTTGCCGATACCCACACCCGCTGATGAAATTCCGTAATCTAGAATAGTCTGTTTATTAAAATTAAATGTGTCGTTATTCCAGGCATAACCGCCGTCAGTAAATAGCTTTAGAAAGAACCAGTCATCTGTAAATTCTTCGGAGAAGACAATTTCACCATTAACCTGAACCATCTGATCGCCGGTCTGATATTTGAATGGAAATGCACTAACAGAACCAAGTCCTCCAACGCCAAACTTTCGGAATTTCTGAAGGTTACCATCGGAAATTCCAGCCATGAATTGTGAACGCAAAACGAGTCCATAGGACATTTCCCAGTTCATTTTAACAAATCCAAAAATACGTTTGTGTAAATCAACCGATTGAAATGTAAAAATATTCGAACCATCATCAGCTTTTTGATATGCTTCACCTTGAATGAAAAAGGCCATACCCGTAGCAACAGGTGAATAATGTCTGGTTTGAAAGGCAACTATAGTCTGAAAATAATCCACTGTTTCCTGCGGTTCAATAGATGGATTGGTTCTCAAAGAGCGTTCTTTTTCGAATAAGCTCCAGAGATTGGATGTTACTGCTATGGTATCCTGTTTTATTGACGCCATCAACAATTTCAGTTTTACTCTGTAAAGATCAATACCTATTCCGGTGGACCAACCTTTTTCATCCCATCGGTCGTAAAAATCCTGACGACCTAAAAGTCCAGCCCAGGTATTTTCAGTTTCAGACAGGCGGTAAAAATCATCTGTTCTGCTTTCTTTAAACGCACTGCCAAAAAAGACGAGATTGCTGTTGGAGAAAAATGATTTTTCCAGAGTTAACCGACCAGCTGGTTCATCAGAACCAAACCTGTATCCAATAGAAAAACTCAGGCGAAATAATGATTTTCCATCTCCATCCCATTGGGAATTGAGAGGTGTGAATAATAAACCTTCGTTACGGTTGTAGATGAAAAAATCTGTTTCGGGATGGATCCAGCTTTCAGTGGAGCGCATAGATCTTTCCCAAATTTTAAATTCATTATCGCCATCGATACTTTCAGCCGATTCCATTTCCCTGTAAACCAATCCTTCCTTCATGTGTGTTTCAATGATTTTGCCATGGATGACTGCCTGTTCATCTTTTTGTACAGATCCACCTATAGCAATGATCGTTCCGTTTACTATCGATGTTGATCCCAAGGTGACATCTCCACCCACAACCGTGATTTTTCCATCCACGGTTCCATAAACAAACAGATCACCACCAATCACACGAATATTATCGTTGTTGATTTCACCTATTTCGATTGTATAATCATTAAAAAATTTGGTTTCATCTGTGATAACATTTGTTGAAATATCCGTTTGGGGCCACAATAGAGCCATATTTATTAAAAGCACTAATCCATATTTCATTATATTATTCCTCTTCAATGTTGATATCTCCATTCGTTGTTTGCAATTCAATCGAATACGTACCAATGTCATTAACATAATGTCCGTATATATCATTAAAATCAGTTGTGATTGAAAAAGGCAAATCACTTTCAATTTCATAATCGGAATTGTGTCCTGAAATTCGAGCGTTTATGATGGCAGGGAATTCCTGTGGGATGTTTAATTCAATATCTCCATGACTTGTTATTAAGTCTATATCATGGCGATTCAATTTGTAATTCCAAATTTTGTTAATTTCAATGTCACCGTTGGATGCTTCAGCCTGAACACTACCTCCAAGATCAAATCCATGAATTGAACCAGCATTAGTAAATATTTCAACATGCCCATTTACAGATTCCAAATCAATATCACCCCCTGATGTTTTTCCATAAAAATTTCCATCAACATCTTCAACCGTAAGGTCACCACCGGATGTACGTAATTCAATATTTCCTTGAATATCTTCTGCATTAATATCTCCGCCTGAAGTAATACCCACAATATTTTGACCATTAATATTGGAGAAATCAATACTGCCTCCACTTGTGTTGACATGAACATTTCCATCCATTCGATAAACCGTGATGTCTCCGCCGCTTGTTTTCGCAGATATCTGACCTTGTGAATAGCGAACCTCAATGTCTCCCCCGGAAGTTGAAAGATCGATATTGCCCTCTAAATCCTTAACATCAACATCACCCCCTGCAGTTTTGGCTGCAATTTTTCCACTGATGCTCGAAAGTTCAATATCACCCCCGCTAGTAAGAATACCCACTTCGCCTAACACATTGGCAATTTGGATATCCCCTGCAGTGATCATGATGTTCAGGTTGAACTCTGAAGGAATGGTAATTGTATATTTGAACTCGATTCGTGATGAACGATAATTTCCTCCATCAATTTTGATAATATTTCCACTGGTAGATTTTGTGATTTCAGTTTCATTTTCTTCATAATATTTCCGGGCTTTTCGCTCTGAACTGGACCGAATCTTTAATTCCTCAACTATATTTACTTTATACGTTTCCTTGCCTTCAATGATAATTTCACCTATAATATCTTTAATAATAAGAGCCCTGGATTCCTTGCCTTTTTCATCTATAGTGAATTCATATGTGTTTGTCTCCATAAAAGAGTGATCGGAACTCAAATCAAATGATTCAAAAATCTTTTGTGGGAAAAGGAGTGATGAAAGCAGAAGAATGGTCAGAATATTTTGCATTATTTTACCTCAATAACGTCCGGCTCAACAGATTCTCTGAATGATTGCAACGTCATGGCGGCTTGAGCTTTGATATATTCATTCTCGTCCATGACGCTAACGATTTGCAGCACTGGTAGTGATTTTTCCACAGGATTATTAGAAATGATTTCCAGTGCATGTTGACGGACTGCTTCATTTTCATCTTCAAGCAGAGTTTTTATACAGGCATCGATGATTAATTCGGATATTTCATAATTTTTGAGGATTTTAATTGATCTCAAACGAACACCTGGATTTGTGTCCGTGAGTAAGGCTGAAACCAATACAGCTTGAGCCTCAATTTGAGGCGCTGATTCCTGAAGAAGTCGAACTGCTTTCAGACGCTTACCCGGGTTATCATCATTTAATAAAAGATAAAAAAGTAATTGCTGTATATTTTCATCATTTAATTTCCCGCTTACATCTATATCATTGCCAGTTTCTAAAGCAAAATGAATACGGCCATCTCCATTTTGAGAATTAATGAGGTTGATATTTTTCAGGTCTTGAGATTGCAGCAAGTCAGCAATATTGATTGATTGTTTATCTACCATCACTGCATTTTCAGATATTGGAACAGAAATCATTTTGCTAATAACAACAGCAATAACCATATAGGTTATGACTGCCCAGGCTGGTTGAGGAGCAGTTAAGAATTGTTTAAAGCTCTTAAGAATATTAACTAAAGAAGGTTCCTCATTTTTCTGTTTATTCAGTTGATCAATTCTACCCCGTAATAGTAGCCGTTGGCTCTGGAGTTCTTCATCATCGGGTACAAATGCAAATGCTTTACTTGATGCATTTAAAGTGGATTGATATTCTTTGATCAGTTTTTTCAATTCTTCATTGGAAGATACTATTTCTTTAAATAAAGTCAACTCTGGTTCAGATAGTAAACCGGTAACGTATTCAAACGCCTGTTCTTTTAATTGATCAGAAATGCCTTTAGACATAGCGATATTCCTTTAATTGAATGCGCATTTTTTCAATGGCTCTGAATAAATATTTCTTAACGGTTCCCTCACCGATATCCATGATAGCAGCGATATCTTTAATTTTCATGTTCTGTAAATATTTGAGAATAAATGCAGTGCGTTGTTTTTCTGGAAGTTCATCTGTCGCCGCTTTAATGGCGCGATTGATTTCACCATGTTTGTTTGTAGATCCCGGTTGGGGTATGTTTTCGATCGGATCATAATTTTCTATTGGTTCCTGTGTATACATGCGAGACATTTTTCGTTTCATATTCAGCGCAGTATTCACTGTAATTCGATAAAGCCACGTATAAAATGAACTCTCAAAACGAAAAGCCTGGATATTCTTATATGCTTTAACAAATGCTTCTTGATAAAGATCTTCCGCGTCTTGTTTATTTCTCATTAGTTGATATGCTAATACCATAATTTTCTCGTCATGTAATGCCACAAGTTGATGAAATGAATAGCTATCACCATTTTGAGCATCCTTAATTAATTGTTTTATTTTGTCCGTCACCGTTTTAAAAACTCACACTTGTTATGACACAAGTTATTGTGATATGGTTGTCAACAATTTACATGAAAAAAAGAAACCCTCAAAAATGAGGGTTTCAAAATTGATTTGTTGATGAATTTTATTATAATCCAGTTTCTGACACGGTTTTTTCCACGGCTTTTAGGGTATTATTCAAAGCAGATTTTTCATCATCCGTCAATTCAAATTCCAGAATTTTTTCTACTCCATTGGCACCGATCACTGATGGAACGCCAATGAAATAGCCGTCAATACCAAATTCTCCTTCACATAGTGAAGCACATGGGATTACTCGTTTTTTATCTTTAATGTAAGACTCGGCCATTTCAATGGCACATTGGGCAGGTGCGTAATATGCAGATCCATTGCCGAACAATTTTACAATCTCTCCACCGGCAAAGCGTGTTCTGTGCTCAATTTCGGCCAATCTTTCTGCCGGAATCAAATCTGTAACTGGTACTCCACCAACAGTCGCCAATCGAGTAATTGGAACCATGGTGTCGCCGTGACCACCCATGACCATACACGTAACATCCTGGACGGATAAACCCGTTTCCATGGCAATAAACGTTCTAAAACGCCCCGAATCAAGAGCGCCGGCCATGCCGACTACTTTATTTTTCGAAAACCCGGATATTTTATAAAATGCATACACCATAGCGTCAAGAGGATTTGATATCACAATAACAAAAGCATTCGGTGCTTTATCTTTAATATTTCCGGCCACATCTTTCATAATACCTAGATTGATCTCCAAGAGATCTTCGCGATCCATACCGGGTTTTCTTGGGATTCCCGCGGTAATTATAAAAACATCGGAATCTTTAACATCATTCCAATCAGAGGTACCTTTAATGGTTGCATCATAACCATCATGAGGACGAAGCTGCATTAAATCGAGCGCTTTCCCTTTTACCATACCTTCTGCATTTGGAATATCAAAAATAACAATATCACCCAGTTCTTTTTGCGCTGCCAAGAGGGCAAGATTTCCGCCAATTTGGCCGCCGCCTATCAGTGAAATTTTTGGTCTAGACATGAATTACTCCTTAAATAAAATTATAAACTATAGAAATTACGACAATTTTATCTTAAATAAAAAACCCCCGCAGGGCGAGGGTTAATATTTAGTTTTGTAAGCTTTAAGCTACAACGTTTACAAATTTTTTGTCTCGTCCTTTTCTGATGAACTTCACAATTCCATCAGCAGTCGCAAATAGAGAATCATCTCCACTACGTTTTACATTTGTTCCAGGATGGAATTTTGTTCCACGTTGTTTTAAAATAATTCCCCCAGCAAGGATAGTTTGCCCATCTGATACTTTAACCCCCAGACGTTTTGAGTTAGAATCGCGTCCATTCCTTGAACTTCCTACACCTTTTTTATGTGCCATAATTATTCTTCCTTGGCAGTTTCGACTGCCGGGTTTTTTACAGTCTTTTTCTTTGCTGCAGAAAATTTAATTTTATCGATTTGCAACAATGTATACCCTTGGCGGTGGCCATTTTTCCGCTGATATCCTTTGCGGCGCTTTTTCTTAAAAATCAATACCTTTCGGTTACGTCCGTGTTCGATGACTTTTGCTTGTACTGTGGCTCCTTTAATTGTAGGTGTGCCAATAAGATCCTTTTTACCATCATTAGCAAAAAGAATATGATCAAAGGTCAATGTGTTCCCCACTTCGGATGGCTGGCTAGCCACCTTAAGACGGTCCCCTTCGTTGACTGTATATTGTTTACCTGAAATTTCGACTATTGCGTTCATTAATATATCTCCAAAAGCCGGCGAAATTAAGAGGATTTCCTCTGATTACCAAGACCTACTTGATCTGTAACATCTTTCTTGTCTTTTGTCTGCAAAAACCGAAATTCATCTCGTTGAATGTCATTACTTTCATCAATAGATAAATGCACAAAATTTTGCCACATTAAGCCACGTAATACTTTTTTCTTATCATTTTTTAAATACGCTGCCATTTCAGGATGAAGTAGTAATATGAGTCTTAAATCCCGGTGTTTGCTTTTATAACGTCTTAACCAATGATCAATTCTGGTTATAAGTGTTTCTTTAGATATGATTCTTCCTGATCCATGACATGTTGGGCAATCTTCACTCATAGAATCAATTAAACTTAATCGAATGCGTTGACGAGTCATTTCAAGTAAACCAAAATCACTAATAGGTGAAACGGCTACTTTTGCACGATCTTTTTTTAATTCTTTGCGCAATTCATAATATACTTTTCGTTGGTTTGACTCTAAACGCATATCGATAAAATCAATTACAATTAAACCGGATAAATCTCTCAGTCGCAGTTGCCTTCCCACTTCCCTTGCTGCTTCAAGGTTTATTTTGAGAGAATTTAGTTCATGTTCTTTTTTTCCGATAAATCGTCCACTGTTTACGTCAACAACAACCATAGCTTCTGTTTTTTCAATAATCAGATAAGCACCGCTTTTAAGCCATACTTTCGGTCGCAGAACTTTAGCCAATTCATCTTCGATCCCCATCGCTTCAAATAAGGGTGTTTTCAAACGGTAAAAATCTAATCTGTTTGCCATGGTTGAAGAAACATCTTCCAAATATCGTGATGTTTTGCGATAGAGTTTTTTAGAATCAATAACGATTTTTTCAACATCTGACGTTAGGAGATCTCGAATAACGCTAGAAGCAGTTTCAAGATCTTCATATATTAATGTAGGTGGATCAGTTTTATTCGCTTTGGATTGCAGTCTGTCCCATGTTGCTTTTAACTGATCAAAATCATTTTTTAGTGACTCTTCGCTTTTACCTTCGGCAACTGTGCGGACAATTACACCAAATCCTTCTTGCTTAAATGAATGAACTATCTTTTTGAGCCGACGACGTTCATATTTATCCCAAACTTTTTTTGATATTCCTATGTAATTTGCATCTGGAACCAAAACTAACAGCCTTCCGGGTATTGCCACTTCTGTTGTAACTCTTGGGCCTTTACCGGCGAACGGTTCTTTTATTATCTGAACATAAATTTCCTGCCCCGATTGAAGATCTACGGAAATATTGTCATTGCTGTTTCGTCGAAATTTATTTTTACCATTTCGATTATCATCATCATCATCATCATCCATAAGATAATCACTATTTTCTATTTCAGAGAATGGTAAAAATGCATTCACCTCATAATCAATATCAACGAAAGCAGCCTGCATTCCAGGTAAAACATTTTCTACTTTACCCTTATAAATGTTGCCGACCATTCGTTGTTTATCTTGTTTCTCAATATAAACTTCAACAAGTTGGCCATCTTCGAGAATAGCAATGCGTGTCTCGCCCATACTTTCGTTTATATATATTTCTTTTTTCATAACATATACTTTCAAATACTAATGTATTCGTTATTTTATTATATGCAACAGACATCGCCCCGCGTACGAGGTCAATTCTTTGCTAAGTTTGGCTGGAAGGAGAGAAGGAGGGAAAAAGAGTGAAAAAATTCTTGTTTTAATATTAATTAAAAAACGTATTAAAAAATCTGTAATTGGCCTACGCTTCTTCCAAACCGTCTGCAAAATTACCTGTATTACCATGCTCGCAGCAAGATAATTTACCTTACAGTGAATTCTTGATTAATGTTACAAAAATACTGTATTATTGAGTGTCGTGATTTGAACCCTATTGCAGCGACAGAAAACAATGATGCTAAAAAGGTGACTCACCCCGAATAGCGTCGGGGTTTTTTATTATGAAGAATATAAAAGAACTATTAAAAGAGAACATATTAGTGCTGGATGGAGCCATGGGAACCATGGTACAATCCTATGGGCTATCTGAAACGGACTTCCGGGGTGATCGTTTTAAGGATCATCAATATGATCTAAAAGGAAATAACGATCTCTTGTGTATTACTCAACCTGAGATAGTTAGTGAAATACATAGAGCATATTTCGACACAGGAGCTGATATTGTTGAAACCAACACATTTAACGCCAGCGCAGTTTCACAAAAAGATTATGGAATGGAAGATCTGATCTATGAAATAAATTATAAAGCTGCAAAAATAGCTAAAAAGGTCGCTTTAGAATACACAGATAAAACGCATTTTGTGGCTGGAGCCTTGGGGCCAACTAATCGTGCTTCATCCTTAAGCCCGGATGTAAATAATCCCGGTTTTCGCAATACGTCTTTCGATGAGCTGAAAAATTCTTATAAAGATCAAGCCAAGGGCCTCCTGGATGGCGGGATTGATTTATTTTTAGTAGAGACCGTTTTTGACACACTGAACTGTAAAGCAGCGCTCTTTGCTATTCGAGAATTATTGGAAGAAGAAAAAACGGATATTCCCATTTTAGTATCGGGAACCATTACGGATGCCAGCGGACGTACCCTTTCCGGACAGACAGTGGAGGCATTTTGGAATTCTATTCGCCATGCAGAGCTGACGGCCGTTGGACTTAACTGCGCCTTAGGCGCTGAACAAATTCGTTCATGGTTAGATGAATTATCAACAATTGCTGACATTCCTGTCTTTGTTTATCCCAATGCGGGATTACCCAATGAATTTGGAGAATACGACCAAACTCCGGAGCACATGGCCAAAATCGTTAAAGAATTTGCTGAAAGCGGATTAGTCAATATGGTTGGTGGTTGCTGCGGAACAACTCCAGATCATATTAAAACGATAGTTGAAGCAGTCAAAGAGATTAAACCCCGAGAAATACCATCAATAAAACCATTGACTAAATTAAGTGGCCTTGAACCTTTAATCATCCGACCGGATAGCAATTTTATCAATATTGGTGAACGTACAAATGTAACCGGTTCGGCGAAATTTCGGAGGCTTATTTCCGAAGATAATTACGAAGAAGCATTGTCGGTCGCACGGCACCAAATCGAAAACGGCGCTCAAATTATTGATGTAAACATGGATGAAGGGCTTTTGGATTCTGAAAAGGCCATGGAAACATTCCTGCGTCTAATAGCTGCAGAACCGGATATTGCCAAAGTCCCGGTCATGATTGATTCATCCAAATGGTCAGTAATCGAAACGGGACTAAAAAATATTCAGGGGAAAGGTATTGTTAATTCCATTTCCATGAAAGAAGGGGAAGAAGAGTTTATCCGTCAAGCTAAAATCGTCAAAAAATATGGGGCGGCTGTTATTGTCATGGCTTTTGATGAAAAAGGTCAGGCTGATACTTTTGAGCGAAAGGTTGATATCTGTACGAAAGCTTACAAAATTTTAACCGATATGGTCGGTTTGCCTCCGGAAGACATTATTTTTGATCCAAATATTTTTGCTGTTGCCACGGGGATTGATGAACACAACGAATACGCTAATGCTTTTATAGATGCTACCCGAACCATTAAACAATCCCTCCCGGGAGTTCATATAAGCGGTGGTGTGAGTAATTTGTCCTTTTCATTCCGTGGTAATAATGGAATTCGAGAAGCCATGCATTCTGCGTTTCTTTACCATGCAATTCAAGCCGGTATGGATATGGGAATTGTCAATGCAGGGCAACTTACAGTTTACGATGATATCGAACAAAAGTTGAAGGTACGAGTGGAGGATGTATTATTTAATCGTAGAAGTGATGCGACCGAAAGATTGATTGATATTGCTGAAGAATATCGTGGTGTAAAAAAATATCAGAAAAAAGATTTATCATGGCGAAAAAAATCAGTTGAAGAACGCTTGAAGTATGCTCTTGTAGAAGGAATAGCTGATTTTATAGATATTGATACCGAAGAAGCCCGTCAGAAATATGACCGCCCAATTCATGTGATAGAAGTACCCCTCATGGATGGTATGAATTTGGTCGGGGATCTATTTAGCTCTGGCAAAATGTTTCTACCTCAAGTAGTAAAATCAGCTCGTGTCATGAAAAAAGCTGTAGCACACCTGGTGCCTTTTATTGATAAAGAAAAAGATGAATTAGGGCTCACGAATAAGTCCAATGGTAAAATTGTATTGGCGACAGTGAAGGGTGATGTACATGATATTGGAAAAAATATTGTTGGCGTGGTTCTGGGCTGTAATGGCTATGATATCATTGACCTTGGCGTCATGGTCCCTTCGGATAAAATTCTAACTACAGCTAGAGAAGAAGGGGCAGATTTTATTGGTCTTTCCGGTTTAATCACACCGAGCCTGGATGAAATGGTTCATGTTGCTAAGGAAATGGATCGGTTGAACTTTGATATTCCACTTTTAATCGGCGGCGCCACTACCAGCCGGAAGCATACTGCCGTAAAAATTGAAGAAAATTATTCCGGTCCAACCGTTCATGTGATTGATGCATCCCGTGCGGTAGGGGTGGTGAGTAAACTCATGAATAATGATGAAAAAGATAGTTATGTTGAAAGCGTTCGGTCAGACTTTGCTCAAATCAGAGAAACAAGAAGAAAACAAACATTACCGAAACAATTGGATATTAAAACTGCACGCCAACGAAAATTCAACATTAAATGGAAATCCTATTCAATTCCAAAACCTAACTTTACAGGGGTAAATGTTTTTGCTGATTACCCTTTAAATGAATTAGTCAATTATATTGATTGGTCACCATTTTTTCATGCTTGGGAATTGAAAGGGGTTTATCCGAAAATATTAAATAATGAGAAATATGGGAAGGAAGCACAGACATTATTTAATGATGGTCAAAAATTATTAGATCATATCATTTCTGAAAAAATGCTCACGGCTAAAGCTGTTATCGGTATTCATCCTGCTTATGCAGAAAATGAAAAGGTAATTACAGAAGAAATTGATTTTGATTTTCCTCGACAATTGGTTGATAAGGGTATTGATAAGCCCAACTACTGTTTAGCTGACTTTATATCACCAAAAAATGATTTCATAGGTACCTTTGCTGTCACCACCGGGCATGGACTGGAAAAAATCGTTAAAGAATTCGAAAACCAAAATGATGATTACAATGCCATCATGGCTAAAGTATTGGCTGACCGCCTGGCTGAAGCTTTTGCAGAACGCATGCACGAGCGAGTACGTAAAGAATTCTGGGGTTACGCTGCAGATAAAAAATTTACAAACGAACAATTGATTAAAGAAAAATACCAGGGTATTCGTCCGGCACCGGGTTACCCTGCCTGTCCTGAACATAAAGAAAAAGATAAAATTTGGAAATTGCTCGATGTAGAAAAAAATACAGGTATTACCTTGACAGAAAACAGAGCTATGTATCCAGCAGCATCTGTTTGTGGTTGGTATTTTTCCAATCCTGAAGCTGTTTATTTCAGTGCTAGACGTACGGATTAACTGTTGAAAAATTTATATTTTTAAACTCACCACAATAAAATGAAAATATTAAAATTTGGTGGAACTTCTCTAAAAACTCCCGAACGAGTAGAGCATGTTGTACAGCTAATTTCAGCAGAACATCCCTGCGGTGTTGTTGTTTCGGCCTTTGGCGGTGTTACAGATCAGCTGATTCAGTTAACAGACTTTGCAGCGTCTGGCAACGATTATTCAACTAATGTCCAATCATTATTCGATCGTCATAATGAAACTGTAAACTCTTTGGGATTCATGAGTAAATGGGATTATCTCACCCAAGCTATTACTGATATTCAATCGGAATTAACTGAAAATCTTAAAGCCATTGCACAAGCAAGAATAGTAACACCCAAACTAAAAGATGCAGTATTGAGTACGGGAGAACGCCTGTCGGCGAATATTATTACTGCCGCCTGTGTTGAACATGGTCTGGAAGCTGATTTTTTGGATGCGAGAGACGTCATTTTGACCGATGATCATTTTGGAAATGCTTTTGTCCACTACCAAGAATCATATAATAGAATTCGTGCAAACTGGAGAGACAGATCCAGAACGCGTATAATCACCGGTTTTATCGGCGCAACTGAAAATGGTGAAACCACAACTTTTGGACGTAGTGGTTCCGATTACACAGCATCCATTTTTGGGGCTGCACTGAATGTGGAAGAGATTGAAATATGGACAGATGTGAATGGAATTTTGAATGCTGACCCCTCAGTAGTATCTGATGCACAAACCATTCCTCACATAACGTATGAAGAAGCGATGGAACTAGCTCATGCAGGAGCAAAAGTTATTTTTCCGCCGACCATGATTCCGGCTTTATATAAATCGATACCTATCCGGATTAAAAATACATTTCATCCTGAAAATCCAGGTACGCTTATTACTCAATCCAGAACGTTGGATGATCAGTATGCTGTTGGGATTTCTTCACTTTACAATATCGCCCTTATACGTTTTCAGGGCGCTGGCATGGTGGGCAAATATGGCATGATTGGTCGCGTTTTTGAAAAACTGGCGGAAAAGAAAATCAATATTATTTTAGTTTCACAAGTTTTCAGTGAACACTCCATCTGCTTTGCTATTAAGCCTGACGAAGTGGAATCAGCTAAAACGCTTTTACACAAAGAATTTTCCTTTGAACTGGAAAATCGGTTTATTGATTCCATACAAATTGAAGACAATTTATCCCTGATTGCTGTGGTGGGCGAAGGGATGCGGCATACTCCAGGAATTGCCGGCCAACTGTTTGGCATTCTGGGTAATGAAAAGGTGAACCTCATCGCCATTGCTCAAGGTTCATCTGAAAGAAATATTTCATTTATAGTTAATGAGCAAGATGTGAAACCGGCCATTCGCATTTTGCATTCATCACTGTTTTCAGGACCTGATAAATTAAATATTTTCATTGCTGGTACAGGGTTGGTAGGAACGGATTTAATCAGGCTTATCAGTCATAATGAAAAACTCAACATTTGTGGCATTTCTAACAACAAAAAAATGGTGCTGGACAAACGAGGTATAAATCTGGCAGCATATCAGGATGAGCTAAAAAACGGACAGGAAGCTGATTTAGATGCATTTATTACTATTGCAAAAAACACTCCCAATGCTGTTTTTGTAGATGTGACATCTTCTTCGGCAGTTGCAGAAAAAACAGCGGAATTAATTACCAACAAAGTTTCTGTAGTTACAGCCAGCAAACTTGCCAACTCCATGGAACAGGATTACTATGACACAATCCGGGAAAAGAGTAAAACAACAACCGCACAGTTTTTGTATGAAGCCAATGTGGGCGCCGGGCTTCCAATAATCGAAACCCTGCAAACTCTCCTGAAGACAGGTGACACTGTTATAAAAATTGAGGGTGTTATGTCCGGAACATTAAGTTATTTATTTAATGAATTTGACAATTCTGTTCCCTTCAGCGAACTGGTCAAAGATGCCAGGAAACAGGGTTTTACGGAACCGGACCCAAGAGATGATTTGAACGGCATAGACGTGGCACGGAAAATATTGATCCTTGCTAGAGAAACCGGAGCAAGATTGGAACTAGCAGATGTTACAGTCGAGTCGCTCATCCCAGAAGATATCTCTCCTGATTTATCAATATCTGATTTTCTGGAAGACCTTTCCAAATATAATCATTTGTTCTCAAAAAAATTGGAAGAAGCACGGAAACTTGAGAAAGTGCTCCGATATATAGCTTCCTGGGATGGAGGAAAAGCGGAAGTTTCATTAAAAGCGGTCGGTGAGGAAAACCCGTTTTTTCACCAGTATGGCGCGGAAAATATTATTGTATTTACAACAAAAAGATACCACGATGTGCCCATGGTGATTAAAGGCCATGGCGCCGGGGCAGAAGTGACAGCTGCAGCTGTTTTAGGAAATATTCTGAAATGCGAAAAATAGATAAAATAGTTGACGTCAGTGTGTTAGGTGCTACAGGAATGGTGGGGCAGAACTTTTTACGTTTGCTGGAAAATCATCCTTGGTTCAGGGTAGTTGATGTGGCAGCTTCTGAAAGATCCGCCGGGAAGCGTTTTGATGAATGTGTGCAGGGGAAATGGTATATGTCGTCCCCAATTCCAGATAATATCAAAAACCTCTCGGTGAGAAATGTTCATGATTTTGAGGGTATTCCTTCAGAGGTGACTTGTGTATTCTCGGCCATGGACCTACCTGAAAAACAGGCAGCCCGCGAATTGGAATTTGAATATGCGAGAAATGGATATGCGGTCATTTCTACAAGCTCCGCCAATCGGCAAACGAAAGACGTCCCCATGATCATTCCGGAGATTAATCCCCATCATACGGATGTTATTCCTATTCAGCAGAAAAATCACCAATTGCCGGCAACCGGTTTTGTGGCTGTAAAACCGAATTGTTCCATCCAGTCCTATATTATTGTTCTGGAAGCAATGAAAAATGCCGGATATCCCGTAAATCGAGTTCAGGTGACAACACTGCAAGCCTTATCAGGAGCAGGATACAAAGCATTAACCAATCCGGATTTGAAGGAAAATGTTGTTCCTTTTATCAGCGGAGAGGAAGAGAAGACTGAAAAAGAGCCTTTGAAAATTTTTGGACATATAACAAAAAGTGGAGTCTCACTGGCGGATGACTTGGAAATCAACGCTGTGTGTACAAGAGTTCCAGTAGTAGACGGGCACACGGCTGTGGTTCATTTAGGATTTATTGATACCATCCCAACTCTAGATGAGTTCAAAACTATTTTATCGTCTTTCAGAGCAGAACCGCAGAAACTGGAACTACCATCCGCACCGGAAGAACCAATCATTGTTCTGGATGATACAGACCGTCCCCAGCCGAAATTGGATAGAGATTCTGGAAATGGTATGGCAGTGACTGTCGGTCGCATCGCAGAGGATCATTTTTTTGATATTCGGTTTGTGGGACTATCCCATAACACAGTGCGAGGTGCGTCCGGTGGGGCCGTATTAACAGCTGAATTATTAGTAAAGAAAGGATTTATTTCATGAGCAAGGATTCTGTAAGAATCAAAGTGTCTGCGTCCGTAGCCAATGTGTCATGCGGTTTTGATTGTCTTGGTTATTCTGTGGAAGAGCCAGCCGATATCCTCACAATTACCAAATGCGAGAAACCGGGAATAGAAATTACTCTTTCCGGGACAGGAGCAGAGTCTATTCCGACTTTCACCGGAAAAAATACCGCAGGGAAAGGAATTCTATCTTTGCTAACTGCTGTCGATCAGCAGCAGGGATTTAGTGTTCATATTGAAAAGGGTATCTTTCCCGGAAGCGGGTTAGGTTCCAGCGCCGCAAGTGCTGTGGGGGGTGTGGTAGGCGTAAACCTGCTGTTGGGCAGTCCGCTGAAACCAAACGAATTGCTTATCCATTGTATGGCAGGGGAGGCAGCAGCCTCGGGCGATTTCCACGCAGACAACGTAGCACCGGCATTATTGGGAAGTATCATTTTGATTCGTTCATATGATCCATTGGATATTGTGTCTTTACCCATCCCGGAAAATCTATTTTCAACGGTTGTTTTGCCTGAACTTTCCATTTGCACCAAAGAAGCAAGGGCACTTGTACCAAGACATGTTCCCATTAAATCCGCGGTGGAGCAGGCAGGGAATCTGGCTGGGTTTACATCAGCATTGTATACTGGCGATTTTGAGCTGTTGGGTCGCTCTATGATTGATCTGCTAGCGGAACCATATCGTCAGGAATTGATTCCGGGATTTCACTCGGTGAAACAAGCATCATTGGATAACGGAGCCATTGGCTGTGGAATTTCCGGGTCAGGCCCGGCACTATTTGCTTTTTCTGATTCTCTAGAAACTGCTACGAAGGTTGGATTAGCCATGGAAAAAGCTTTTAAACATGAGGGCTTTGTCAGCGAGATGTACAGTTCAAAAATTCGTACTGAACCACCGGAGGTTCTAGATTAATCTATGCGCTATTACAGCACAAAAGGAAACACTGAACCGGTTACATTCCAAGAAGCTCTTTTTCAGGGTCTGGCATCTGACGGTGGGTTATACCTTCCGGAAGAGATTCCCAAAATTTGGAATCAAATATCCAAAACAGATTTTACCTATCCTGAACTGGCCTTTGAGGTTCTGAAACCTTACGTTCATAAAGAAATTTCGGATTCAACGTTAGCAGAAATCGCAGAAAAGGCATTCTCTTTTGATGTCCCGGTTGTGAAAATCCAAAAGGGAAACTTTATTCTGGAGTTGTTTCATGGACCCACCTTGGCCTTTAAGGATTTTGCCGCTCGGTTTATGGCACGAACTATGGAATATTTTATGCAGAAAAGCACTAAGGAACTGACTGTACTGGTAGCCACATCCGGCGATACGGGTAGTGCTGTGGCAAACGGTTTTTTGGGCGTGGATGGAATCCGGGTTATTATTCTGTATCCCAAAGGGCGCGTGAGCACGATCCAGGAAAGACAATTAACGACCCTTGGAGACAATATCACTTCTTTGGAAATCGACGGCAGTTTTGATGATTGCCAGAACATGGTAAAATCCGTGTTCATGGACAGGAATTTGCGGGAAAAGATTGAGTTGAGTTCTGCAAATTCAATCAATATCGCCAGGTTATTGCCGCAAAGTGTGTATTATTTTTGGGCAGTAAAACAAATCGATAATCAGGCATCTGTAATCTTCAGCGTACCCAGCGGGAATTTTGGCAATCTTACCGGGGGTCTGCTGGCAAAGAATATGGGACTACCGGTGGAAAATTTTGTGGTATCGACCAATATCAATGATGTGGTGCCAAAATATTTGAAAACAGGGATTTATCACGCAAAGTCTTCAATCCATACGCTATCAAATGCCATGGATGTAGGTGATCCCAGCAATCTGGCAAGAATCCGCGATCTGTATGACAATGATATTGATAAAATTCGTTCGGAATTGACAGGATTTTCATTCACAGATGATGAAACTGTAGAGACTATCACGAATACGTTTTTGGAAACTAATTATATATTGGACCCTCATACAGCTGTAGGTTATTCCGGATTGCAGGATTATAGGATGGCCACAGGTAGCCGAAATACAGGAGTTGTACTTGCTACGGCTCACCCTACAAAATTTCCGGAATGTATTGAACCAGCTATTGATCAAAAAATTCCAGTTCCACAACGGTTAAATGATTTAATGGACAGGGAAATGTGTAAAACTCCCATGTCAAACCGATCAGAGGATTTAAAGGAATTTTTACTAAACACATAAACAAGCAAAATAGGTAAACCTATGGAATTTGAAACAAAAATCGTCCGCGGTAAAGTTCAACCTGATCCATCCACAGGAGCTATTATTCCACCCATTTTTCAAACAGCTACTTATGTATTGGAAGAAGTTGGAAAAGATAAAGGATTCGATTATACGCGTTCTGCTAATCCCACCAGGGAAATGCTGGAAGAGTATCTAGCGTTGATTGAAGGTGGAGAATATGGTGTAGCATTTTCCAGCGGAATGGCTACGGTGGACAGTTGTTTAAAGCTACTGAAAGCAGGTGACCACGTTGTTTGCTCTGATGATGTTTATGGCGGTGTGTCCCGACATTTTGACAAGTTGCTAACTCAATATAATTTATCCTTTACCTATGTTGATTCTCAAAATGTTGAAAAGGTAGAAGCTGCCATCCAAACAAACACAGTAATGATCTGGATTGAAACTCCAACAAATCCATTGTTGAAAATAACAGACTTAAAATCTGTTGGTGATATTGCTAATAAACATGATCTGCTGTATTGTGTCGATTCCACATTCGCAACTCCGGTTTTCTTAAAACCACTGAATTTTGGTGCTGATTTAGTAGTCCATAGTACTACCAAGTATTTGAGTGGACACAACCAACTGATTGGTGGAATTGTCATCACAAACCGGAAAGAGCTGTTTGATTCATTGAAATTTATTCAGAAGACAGTTGGTGCTGTTCCAGGACCCTTTGATTGCTGGTTAACGATGCTGGGATTAAAGACATTGGATTTGCGCATGAAGAAACACCATGAGAATGGAGTAAAAGTGGCCGAATATCTTGAATCCCATCCAAAAGTAGAAAAAGTGATTTACCCGGGTTTGAAATCTCATCCGATGCATCACATTGTAAAAGAGCAAATGTCTGGTTACAGTGGAATGATATCCTTTGAATTAAAGGGCGGATTGGAATCAGGAATAGCCTTGATGAACCATGTGAAATTATGTTTATTGGCTGAAAGTCTGGGATCTGTGGAAACCATGATTACACATCCTGCGACCATGACCCATGTGGATGTTCCACGGGAGGAAAGGTTAGCCCGCGGTTTTTCGGATGGTTTGGTTAGATTATCGGTTGGGATTGAAAACGTAAATGATATTATAAACGATTTAGAACAGGCTCTGAACTTCTCATAATTTCCAATTGTAAAAAAGAGATGAAGTTCAAACCGCAAATTTCACTTGTTAATAGCTAATCTGAATGCAACATAAGGAAGATCACACCCAATTCTGGGAAGATATCTATCTTGCTGATGATGCCGGCTGGGATTTAGGCGGTATTACACCTGTGTTTGAATCTATCGCCAATCAATTAAATCCTGGTAAGGTTTGCATTATCGGTAGCGGCCGTGGTTACGATGCAGTTATTTTTGCCAAAAAGGGATTCTATGTAACTGCAGTGGACTTTGCACCTTCTGCCATTGAAGCTTTAAGAAAACTAGCTAAAAAAGAAAAGGTAGAGGTAACCCTTGTCCAAAGAGACCTATTTACATTAATACCTGAACACTTAAACGCATTCGATTATGTCATTGAACATACCTGCTTTTGCGCTATCAATCCCAAAAGAAGGTCAGAATATGAAGAATTGGTGAAAAAAATATTAAAACCAGAGGGCAAGCTCATTGGTCTCTGGTTCCCATTAGATAAAACAATGGAAGATGGAGGACCGCCCTGGGGAACGACTGTGAATGAAGTGAAATCTATTTTCAATAATGGCTGGACGATCGAAGAGGAAGGATTTCTGGATTTATCCATAAAGACCAGAAAAGGTCGTGAAAAAATGATTATTTTTAGAAAGGCATAATCTTACATTTACCTTTTTCTACTCTTTTTAACCTAATTTCGACGCTATGATTTCAGATAAAAACCTTGCAATTAATGCTGCAAAAGAAGCGGGCAGCCTTATCATGAATTATTATAAAGCAGACTATGAGATTCGCGATAAAGGGTATCATAATCCCGTAACCACTGCAGACCATGCAGCCGATTCACGTCTGAAAGAAATATTATTGGACGCCCGTCCCAATTATGGCTGGCTCTCGGAAGAAACAGTGGATTCACCGGATCGACTTTCCAAAGATCGAGTTTGGGTCGTGGATCCTTTGGATGGAACAAAAGAATTTATTGAGGGTGTTCCAAACTTTGTCGTAAGTATAGCTCTTGTAGAAAACGGTACACCGATTGTAGGGGTTCTGTATAATCCAGTGACTGAAGAAACATTCACGGCAGCAAAAGATGAAGGGGCGTTTTTGAATGGTACGCCCATTCACTGCGATACGAAAGAGAATATTAGCGATATGGTAATTTTGAACAGCCGATCTGAAACCCGCCGGGGACTCTGGGAGCCATTCGCAGATACATTCGGTGAATTAAAAGCGATTGGTTCAGTAGCTTATAAACTAGGGTTAACGGCAGCTGGGCAAGCAGATATATTTGCTTCCTTACGTCCAAAGAATGAATGGGACATTTGCGCTGGGAACTGCATCATCAACGAAGCAGGTGGAAAACTGATTGACCTGAAAGGGAATCTTGTTAGTTTTAATCAGGAAAAGACCCTTATTGAACCCGGTTTAATTGCGGGTGATGTAGAAGCTGTGGATAAGACTTATAAAGTGTTAAAAAGTGTTTAAGTGTTCAGGAGAAACGCCCGCAAAGATAAATAAACAGAATACAGGAGCTTATTGGAACGTGTCATTATTCCTCGTATATTTACGGGGCGTATAATTACGAGCAATATAAAATGAATCCTTTCAAATTCGGTAAAATTGTAGAAAAAGACGATTTTTGTAATAGAAAACAAGAATTGCAATTTTTAAAAAATAGAATTCTGAATAATCAATCTGTTTGGCTCTATTCTCCTAGAAGATATGGTAAATCTTCTTTACTCTTGAAAGCGTTTGAGGAAATTACTGGTGTAAAAACAATTTATTTTGATTTATACAATATTTTAACCCTCTCAGATTTTGCTAAAGGATTTTCGAAAGTAATCTCAAGTGAATTATTCGATTGGAAACAGGATATTCGCAAAATTGCACAAAGTGTGGGGCAATATTTTACTGGATTATCACCAAGTATAACGTTAGATGAAATCGGTAATCCGACCTTTTCATTGGAAAAATCATCCATTGAAGAAAAAGCGGATATTGGAAAAATATTATCAATCCCTGAAAAAATCGGAATGCAAAAAAATTCCCAAATCTGTATTGCATTTGACGAATTTCAGGAATACAAACGAATTGACCCATTTTTAGTAAATCAAATGCGTTCAATATTTCAAACTCAAAAAATGGTTTCTTACATATTCATGGGCAGTAAACAAAGTTTGATGCAATCTATCTTTAGTGATCCAAATTCTCCATTTTATGAGTTTGGAGAAAAAATGACTATAAACCCAATTATTAAAAAGGACTGGCTTGAGTTCATCTCTAATAAGTTTAAACAAACTAATCTGAAAATAACGAAAAAAACAATGGACGAAATATTAGAGATTTCCAAGGGCCATCCCCATTATACACAATATTTTTCTTCAGTTGTTTGGAATTTGATAAATGAAGGTGAAGATCAAAATACACCGTTATTTTCAAAACAATGGCTCGAGCGCATTATTGACAGCCAATCGGATATATTTCAAAATATCCTTGACCAACTGACCAACAATCAACGAAAAGTTCTAATGGCGCTATCAACTTCAGATACAATACAACTATATGGAAAAGCAACGGCGGATGCATTTAACTTCCCATCTGATTCCACGCTGAATGAATCTATTAAAGGACTCATGAAAAAAGATATTATTATAAAGAAAAATAGTTTTTATCAAATTGTAAATCCCATTATGAGGGAATGGCTGAAAATACTATGAGTCCAATATTTGAAAATTTGTTTTTGACTATTTGTTTTCCGAATTACATATACGGAAATTCACAATCCAACATTGCTTAGGTGAAAATGAATCCGATTTTAGTCAAACCAAAAAATTATTAATCCAAAACTCCAGTTTATTATAAGAAAGAAATAATGACCGAAATACCAAAAGACTCTATCAAATGTTTAGATAAAGGCTTTGTTCGCCTGGTGGATTCCATGGGAGGTGATGATGCCATTGTGCAGTCAGCCCGTGTGA